>CAMZIS010000103.1 GCA_947307285.1 uncultured Peptococcaceae bacterium
GCATCATCCTGAACGGAGAGGTCTTGGGCGTCATCGGCGAACTGCATCCCCAGGCAGCGGAGAATTACCAGCTGGACGGCCGGGTGATCGTGGCCGAGTTGGCTCTGTCCGTCCTGTTCCGCGCCGCTCTTGCCGCGAGCAATAAGGAACACGGCCTGCCCCGCTTCCCCGCCTCTACCCGGGATATCGCCGTCATCGGCGCAAGCTCGGTGCCGGCCAGCGACATCCGGCAGGGCATAGTACAGGCGGGCGGCGAGTTCCTGCGTTCCGTGGAGCTGTTCGACCTCTACGACAAGGCCCCCATCCCGGAGGGCCAGCGTTCCCTGGCCTTCTCTCTGCAGTTCCGCGCCGACGACCGCACCCTGACCGACGCCGAGGTGGACGAGGCCTTCAATGCCATCGTCAAGGCTCTTGACGAGAGCTTCGGCTACAAGCTGCGCTGACTGCAACCCTGACCTAAGGAGGCCGCGCTCATGACCAGCTACAATACAGTGCGCTTCAGCCTGGAGGGAATGGAATTCACGCTGCGGGGAGATAAATCCCCGGAGCAGCTCCAGCGCATAGCGGATCTGGTCTGCCAGAACGCGGCCCAGATAAAGGCCATGACGCCCAATTATCCGCCGGTGCGTCTGGTCACCCTGACCGCCCTCAACCTGGCCGAAGAACTGCTTGACGCCAGGGAAGAGATCAGTCAGCTGCTGGAAGAGGCAGCGGCCGCCAACCGCGCCAACCCGCGCCGGCGGCGTACGCCCCGGCGGGAGAAAGCCGGCGCGGAAAACGAGGGCGACGTCCTGTTCAGCGGCGGAGCCGAACCCGAGGGCGAGGCTCTGTTCCCTCTGACCAGTGATCCTTCTTCCGACGGTTTTTTCACCCGGCTCTCCGCCCTGCCCGGCGTGGGCCTGAACCCCGGACCTGCGCTGGAGGGAGAACTCCACGAAGCGCCGCAGGAAGATGACGCATCCCTGTTCCCCGAGGAGGCCTCGGAGTCTGAAGTCCTATTCCCTGCCCGGGACGGTATTTTGCAAGGCGGCTTTTTCACCAGTCTGGCCCAGGCGCCGGCCGCCGAGCGTGATCTCCCCGCGTTTGCAGCATTTGGCGAAACGCTTGCTGAAGGCGAGGAAAACCCGCTGCACGACGCTTTGTTTCCCGACTCCCTTATCTGAACCGTACCGGGCGGGCTTTGCTCGCCGTCCGGCGGCATGAGGATATATCTATGACAGAATTACTGGCCCCGGCCGGCAGCTTCGCCGCGCTGCAAGCCGCTATCGCCAACGGGGCAAACGCGGTCTATCTGGGCGGAAAGAGCTTTTCCGCCCGAGCCTTTGCCGATAATTTCACAGTGGATGAACTGAAAGAAGCCGTACGGCTGGCCCATTTTTACGGGGTCAAGGTCTACGTTACTACCAACACTCTGGTAGGCGACCGCGAGCTGGGGGCTTTTTTGTTCTACGCGGCCCAGCTCTACCGCATGGGCGTGGACGCGGTCATCGTGCAGGATATCGGCCTGCTGGACCCCCTGCGCCGAGCCGTGCCGGGACTGGCTGTTCATGCCAGCACCCAGATGACGGTCTACGACGCTGCCGCCGCCCGTCTGCTGGCCGCAGAAGGAGTTTCCCGCGCCATCCTGGCCCGGGAGCTGTCCTTCGACGATATCCGCGCCGTCAAAAGCGAAAGCCCCATCCCTCTCGAAGTATTCGTCCACGGCGCGCTGTGCGTCTGCTTCAGCGGCCAGTGCCTGTTTTCGTCCATGGTGGGCGGCCGCAGCGGCAACCGCGGCCGCTGCGCTCAGCCCTGCCGCATGGCTTACCGTCTGACGGACGAATACGGCGACGAGCTGCCGTTGAAGATAGAGGGCAAATACCTGCTCTCGCCCAAGGACCTCTTCGGTTACGACGAGGCGGAGCAGCTGTACGACTTGGACGTGGCGGCCTGGAAGATCGAAGGCCGCATGAAAAAGCCCCAGTACGTGGCTACGGTCAGTCGCATCTACAGCAAGCTGCTGCGGGAAATGGAGGCCGGTCGAAAAGTCGAGAGCGACGAGGACGAGGTGCGCCAGCTGATGCAGGTCTTCAACCGGGACCGCAGCAGCGGCTACTGGCGCGGCAACCCCGGCTCAGCTTTGATGAGCTACACCCGTCCCAACAACCGCGGCCTCTTCCTGGGCCGCATCAGCGAAGTCCGGGACGGCCGCGTCACCCTGCGTCTGGCCCTGCCCCTGTTCCGCGGGGACGGAGTGGAGATCTGGCAAAGCGGCAAGCGGGAAGGCTGCACCGTGGAGGCCATATTCCGCAACGGTGAGGTTGTGGAGCGGGCCGAAGCAGGTGAGATCGTATCCTTTGCCGCCACCGCCGGCAAGCCGGGGGATCGGGTGTTCAAGACCTACGACGCGCCGCTGATGGAAGGGGCGGAGCTCAGCTACGCCAGCCTGCCCGATAAGCCGCTGCACTGCCTGATCGACGCCCGCATCGGTCAGCCTCTCAGCGTCAGTTTCAGCGACGACGACGGCTACAGTGCCTCCCGCAATGTTGATTATGTAGTTGAGCAGGCCAACAAGCCCGGCTCTGCCCGGGACGTAGCCTTCGGCCAGCTGGGCCGCCTGGGCGGCACCGGCTATTATCTGGCCGACCTGAAGGGCAATATCGACGAAGGCGCCCTGCTGCCCGCCTCCATCCTCAATCAGACCCGGCGGGAGCTGATCGAGCGCATCCTTGGCCTCAGGCGGCAAAACGATATCCATCCCCTGGACGACGCCAGCTTCGCCCAGGTCCTGCGGGACGTGGAAGCAGAAAAGAAAAAGACTGTCCCCAAGGATAAAAAGCTCTCCCTCAGCGTGCTGGTGAACAGCGAAGAGCAGCTGGAAGAGGCCCTGCGGCGGGGTTATGACGATATCTATTTCGACCTGTGCGGCTTCAAAAACGTGGCGGAGGCCGAGCCCGGCCGTCTCATGGAACGGGCCGCCAAAGCCCGACTCATCCCTTATCTGCCCCAGATCGTTCTGCCCCGGGAAGCGGCGTCCTTCCGCCGCAAGCTGGAACGCTGGCTGGAATTGCAGCCGGCAGCGGTCTGCGTCAACAATCTGGGTCAGATACAGCTGCTGCATGATCTGGGCTGGCAGGGCGCGATCTACAGCGGTCAGGGCCTCAACGCCTTCAACAGCGAGGCCTGCCGTTTCCTGCAGCGCCACGGCGTGAGCCGGGTCGCCCTGTCGCCGGAGCTGACCTTGACCCAGCTGGAGCAGCTGGAGCAGCTGCCCCTGGAGACCGAGGTCTTCGCCCAGGGCGCGCTGCAGCTGATGGTCAGCGAATACTGCCTGCTTGGCGCGGCCCGCGGCGGACGCTGCCTGAGCGAAGACGGGAAGAATCCATGTTCCCAGCCCTGCCGCGAGAAAACGCCCCTGTTTTTGCAGGACGATAAGGGCTACCGTTTCCCCCTGCGGGAGGATCGGGCCTGCCGCATGCGCATCTTCAATTCCCGGGAGCACTGCCTGCTGGAAGAGCTGCCCGCTTTGCGCGACGCCGGCGTGGACCGGGCCCTGCTGGATCTGCGACTTTACGATAAGCGTCGGGCCGCCCAGGTGCTGGACCTTTACCGCGGCGTCACCGAAGACGAATTCATCTTCGCCGAGGCCAAACGCCGGCTGCCTTCAGTGATGAAGGAATACACAAAAGGCCACCTGTTCCGCGGCGTGTGAGTATCTGACTTATAACAGTAAGAGATAATAAAGATGGACCAGCGCTCCATTAAAAAACTGGAATTCGATAAGATAATCGCCCTTCTTTCCGAGCACTGCAATTTCGCCCCCTCCCGGGAGCTGGCGGAAAAGCTTCTGCCCTCCACCGAGAGCTACGAAGCTGCCCGCTTGCTGGCCGAGACAGACGAGGCCCGGGAACTGCTCCGGCTCTATCCGCTGTTCACCTGCGGCGGCCTGTGGGACGTCCGTCCCCATCTGCGCAAGGCGGAGATCGGCGGCGTGCTGGACCCGGAGGAGCTGGTGGAAATATCCGCCCTTTGCCGGGCCGCCCGCACCACCAAGGTGTTTTTCAGCGAGCTCAAGGGCAATTTCCCCATCCTCACCGGCCTGGGACGTTCCCTGGTCTTCATCCGCACCGTGGAAAGCGCGGTGGAAAAGGCCATCGGCCCGGACCTTAGCGTCAACGACGACGCCTCCGAGCGTCTGGCCTCCATCCGCCGCAAAAAAGCGGCCAAGGCGGAACAGGTCCGCGCCCGTCTGGACAGCCTGATCAAGAATCCCACCACCGTCCGTTACCTGCAGGACCCCATCATCACCATCCGCGATAATATCTACGTGGTGCCGGTGAAGCAGGAATACCGGGGCCAGATCGCCGGCGTGGTCCACGATACCAGCGGTTCCGGCGCAACTCTGTTCGTAGAGCCATTGGCTGTTATGGAGCTGAACAACGAGCTCACCGCCCTGGCCAAGGAAGAGCAGGAAGAGATCGCCGCCATCCTGCGAGGTCTTACTTTGGTGGTCTCCCGCTTCGCCGCGGAGATCAACGCCGACCTGGTCATGCTGGCCCGCATCGATTTCATCGCGGCCAAAGGCCAGCTCAGTTACGATCTGGACGGCGCCGCTCCCAAGATCAACGACAGCGGCTTCATCCGTCTGATCAAGGCCCGCCATCCCCTGATCCCGGCGGCCAGGGTGGTGCCCATCGACGTGGAGCTGGAGCGCAATATCTCAGCCATGGTCATCACCGGTCCCAACACCGGCGGCAAGACCGTGACACTGAAGACCATGGGGCTGCTCACCTGCATGGCCTTGGCCGGCCTGCATATCCCGGCGGACGAGGGCAGCGAGATCGCCTGCTTCGACCGGGTGTGCGCCGACATCGGCGACGAGCAGAGCATCGAGCAGAGCCTGTCCACCTTCAGCTCCCACATGACCAA
>CAMZIS010000104.1 GCA_947307285.1 uncultured Peptococcaceae bacterium
ATCAACGTGGGCCTGTCCGTGTCCCGCGTGGGCGGCAAGGCCCAGATCATGGCCATGAAGCAGGTGGCGGGCAGCATCCGACTGGACCTGGCCCAGTACAGGGAGCTGGCCGTGTTCGCCCAGTTCGGCACCGATCTGGACCCGGTGACCCAGGCCACCCTGGACAAGGGCGCCCGCATCACCGAGGCATTGAAGCAGCCCCAGTATTCGCCCCTGCCCGTGGAAGAGCAGGTGCTGACCCTGTACTTCTTTACCCACGACTACGCCAAGGCCGTGCCGGTGCGGGAGATCGTGGCCATGGAAGGCCGGCTGCTGGATTACTTCCGTCATTTCCACAGCGATATTTTGCGCGAGATACGCGAAAAGAAAGCTCTGTCCGAGGAACTGATCGCCCGCATCGAGCAGGCGTCGGAGGAATTTTTAGCCATGGAGCAGCGCTCGGACGTGCAGGAAGACGAGGATCGGGCCGCCGCTGCCGTCGATATCGGCTCCTCCTTTGCCTCTCCGGAGGACAACGAGGCGGAAGCAGAGGCAGACAAAGACGCGGATAAAGCAGCTGACGCAGCCGCCGCCAAAGAGGAATAGCAGCCATGGCCTCCAGTCGCGACATCAAACGGCGCATCGCCAGCGTCAAGAATACGCAGCAGATCACCCGGGCCATGAAGCTGGTGTCCTCGGCCAAGCTGCGCCACGCCAGGAACGCCTGGCAGGCGGCGGAGCCCTACTGCCGCCGGCTCACCATCGCCATCAGCCAGCTGGCCCCCTCCTGCCGTGACCACGCCTGGCTGGCGGAGGAAGAAGGGGAGGGCCGGGTGCTCTACGTGGCTATCGGCTCCGACCGGGGCCTGGCCGGCAGTTTCAACGTGGGCCTGCACCGTTTCGTGGACGATCTGCTGACCTGCGAGACCAGGGATTACGACCTGCTGGTCTCCGGCCGCCGGCTCATCGATTACTGCCGCCGCCGCAAGTATCATCTTATCGGCACCCTGGACGACATCGGCGACCACCCGGATTTCAAGGTCAGCCGTCGTCTGGCCCGGCGGCTCACCGCCGCATTTGATAAAGGAGATTACGCCGCCGTCTATCTCATCCACGGCGTTTTCCACAGCTCTCTGGTGCCCGAGGCCTGCTGCCGCCGGCTGCTGCCCCTGGCCCCGCCCACGCCGGAGGAAGTGCAGCACCTGCTGGACGGCGACGTGGACGATTTCATCCTGGAACCCTCCCCGGAGGAGCTGCTCCAGGCTCTGTTGCCCTTTTATACCGACACCATGGTCTATACGGCTCTGGTGGAAGCCAAGGCGGCGGAACACGGGGCGCGCATGGCGGCCATGAGCGCGGCCACGGACAACGCCCGGGAAATGATCGCCGATCTCACCCTGTCCCTGAACCGGGCGCGGCAGGCGGCCATCACCACCGAGATCGCCGAGATCGCGGGCGGCGCCGCGGCCCTGGGCTGAGGGCAACGGCTTAAAGCCGTGGCAGAATGCCGTGGCTGAAAGCGGCATATTTAAGGAGGTCCGTCAATGACGAAAGGTACGATCAGACAGATCATCGGCGCAGTGGTCGACGTGGAATTTCCCGAAGGCCAGATGCCGGAAATATATAACGCCATCCGCGTAGAGCGGGAAGGCGGCGGCGAAGTGGTGATGGAGGCCATGCAGCACCTGGGCAACGACGAGGTGCGCTGCGTGGCCATGTCCAGCACCGACGGGCTGCAGCGGGGCATGGAAGCCATCGACACCGGCTCCCCCATCCGCGTGCCCGTGGGCCGCAATCTGCTGGGCCGCATGATCGACGTCACCGGCAAGCCCATCGACGGCAAAGGCCCCATACAGGCCGAGCGCTATCTGCCCATCCACCGGGGGGCGCCCAAGTTCGACGAGCTGGCTCCTTCCACCGAGGTGCTGGAGACCGGCATCAAGGTGGTGGACCTGCTGGCCCCCTATTCCAAGGGCGGCAAGGTGGGCCTGTTCGGCGGCGCCGGCGTGGGCAAGACCGTGCTCATCATGGAGCTGATCCGCAACATCGCCTACGAGCACGGCGGCTATTCCGTGTTCGCCGGCGTGGGCGAGCGCACCAGAGAGGGCAACGACCTGTGGAACGAAATGAACGAGACCGGCGTCATCGACAAGACGGCCCTGGTCTTCGGCCAGATGAACGAGTCCCCCGGCGCCCGCCTGCGCGTGGGCCTCACCGGCCTCACCATGGCCGAGGAATTCCGGGACGGCGAGCATCAGGACGTGCTGCTGTTCATCGACAACATCTTCCGCTTCACCCAGGCCGGCTCCGAGGTCTCGGCCCTGCTGGGCCGTATGCCCTCCGCCGTGGGCTACCAGCCCACCCTGGCCACGGAGATGGGCGCCCTGCAGGAGCGCATCACCTCCACAAAGGATGGCTCCATCACCTCCGTCCAGGCCATCTACGTGCCGGCGGACGACCTGACCGACCCGGCCCCGGCTACGGCCTTCGCTCATCTGGACGCCACCACCGTGCTTTCCCGCTCCATCGCCGAGCTGGGCATCTACCCCGCGGTGGACCCGCTGGAATCCACCTCCCGCAATCTGGATCCCCGCATCCTGGGCCAGGAGCATTACGACGTGGCCATGCGGGTGCAGAGCATTTTGCAGCACTACAAGGAGCTGCAGGACATCATCGCCATCCTGGGCATCGACGAGCTGGACGAGGAAGACAAGCTGCAGGTCTCCCGGGCCCGCAAGATCCAGCGTTTCCTGGGCCAGCCCTTCCACGTGGCCGAGCAGTTCACCGGCATGCCGGGCCGCTACGTGCCCCGGGCCGACACGGTGCGCAGCTTCAAGGAGCTGGTGGAGGGCAAGTACGACAACCTGCCGGAACAGGCCTTCGTCATGGTAGGCTCCATCGAAGAAGCGGTGGAAAAGGCCGCCACCCTGTAAGGAGAGCTTATGGAACAGGAAAGCATCCTCATCGAAGTGCTGACCCCGGAGGGCCAGGCCCTGAGCGTCCGCACCCGGGCCTTCACCCTGAACACGGCTTTGGGCCGGATGGGCGTGATGAAAGGTCACGCGCCCATCGCCGCCCTGGTGGAGCCGGGGCCGCTGATCTGGCAGACCGCAGAGGGCGAAAGCCGCATGGAGCTGGGCAAGGGCCTGCTGGAGCTGCACTGGGACAAGGCCACTATTCTGGTGGAGCAGGCGGGGCGGCCCGCCAAAGAAAGCAAAGAGGAAAAGCTCCGCCACGGCAGATACGGCAGATAGACAGAGCAGGGGATACCCGCAAGGGCGTCCCCTTTTTTGCGGACCCGCTCAACGCAGCGTTGATTGCGGCGGCGGCGACCTGGCCGGACCCAAAAGTGCTCCGCGAGCCGGGAATAAATAAGATATATCGGCGGGTGCATTACGGAAGGAGCATCTCGCTTTCCGACTTGTTGAATCGCAGAAACCGTGGTAAACTGAGCGTCGATAGTAATCATTTATCTTTTTTTACCAAAGCAAAGGCAGGTAAGATGGCAGAAATGAAAGAGCATAAATCCTATTTTGACCTGCTGCGGCTGGGCGCCGCCTATTGCGTGGTGCTGATGCACACCGCCTACAACGGGCTGAACTTCGACGTTTCGCTGCGCACCGGCTGGGTGGGTCTGGCGGCCATCTCCAGCTTCACCTTCTGCGCGGTGCCGCTCTTTTTCATGATCTCGGGCAGCCTGATGCTGGACGGCAGGGCTGATGTGGATTCGCTCCTTAAAAAGAGGGTCCCCCACGTTTTAGTGCCGCTTCTGTTCTGGTCGCTCATGCACATTTTCTGGAGCGCCCATACCGGCGGCAACTGGTCTCTCTCTTTCATTTGGCAGGAGATGACCGAGGCGCTGCAAAAGCCGGTGAACGTGTCGTTCTGGTTCCTCTATACACTGATCGGCCTGTATCTAATATCACCGTTTTTGATGATGGCGCTTGAGCGCTGCGACAAAAAACAGCATATGCTGATCCTCGGCCTTGTCGTGGTTTTGAAGCTTCGGACGCTGGCCCGCATCCTTTGGCCGGGTTTCTATGTATCATATTTGTCTTTTGACGTGCTCGACAGCCTTGATTTCTTTGGCGGGCACCTTTGCTGCTATATCCTCGGCTGGTATCTCGGCAAAACGGAGAAGAAGCTCCCCGGCGCCGTGCTGCTGCTCGCTGCTGCGCTGACATTTGCCGCGATCCTGTACGGGACCGTCAGCCGGTCGCTCCCTTCCGGTACATATATTCAGGATTTTCAGAGCCAGAGCTCCTTTTTCGAAATACTTCTTGCGGCTTGCCTGTTTCTGCTCGCAAAAAACACGGCGTTCAATCCGGAAGGACGCCTGGCTGCCGTTTTGGAAAAACTGGCGCCGTACAGCTTCTGCGTCTATCTTAGTCATGCGCTGATCCTGAGGATTTACAGCTTCAATCACGGCAGCATGCCGCTGTCCTTCACGGCTATCGTCATATTGGCCACCGCCGTATATATCATCGGGATCCTGCTCGGGCAGCTGCTGAGCTGCATCCCGTTGCTGAGGTATCTCTCTCTCGGAATAGGTAAAGCCCCGCAGAAACGAAAAGTGAGTTTTGGTTGATATAATGAGTCCTGCCAGTTCTCGGGTATGCTTTATCCCACGCCGGTAAACGCAGCGTTGATTGCGCCGGCGGCGGCCCGGTGCTATGATGAGCTGCGGGAGGTAGAAAAATGGACGGATACGTTACCGGAGCTCTGATCCGGAGTCTCAGAGAAAGCAAAGGCCTGTCCCAAACCGAGCTGGCGGAAAAGCTGTTCGTCAGTGCTCAGGCCGTGAGCAAATGGGAGACCGGCCGCGGCCTGCCGGATATCAGCCTGCTGGAGCCCTTGAGCGAAGCCCTGGGCGTTTCCGTCAGCGAGCTGATGCAGGGGGAGGCCGTGACCAATCGCACC
>CAMZIS010000105.1 GCA_947307285.1 uncultured Peptococcaceae bacterium
ATACCGGCGGCCAGCAGATATTTCTGCATCCACAGCGGGGATGGCCCGATCTTGACGTTCTTGACGATGCGGGCGGCATAGCGGGAGCACAGATCATAGTTTTCGATGCGGACGGTGATGTCGTCGGCGGCGGCGGGACCTTCCTCCGCGTACTCGATGACCGGCTCTTTGACCGGCAATCCGGTGAGAGCGCCGGCTTCACGGGCGCAGTTGAGCCCAGGCAGTCGCTGCGGTTGGGCGTGAGCTCGATGATGAGCACGTCGTCCTTGAGCTGCAGAGCGTCGGCGATGTCCGCGCCCAGAGGGGCTTCCTGGCCGGCGAAGGCGTCGTCCAGCACCCAGATGCCGCTGTGATCCTCGGACACGCCCAGCTCCTGCTGGGAGCAGATCATGCCCTGGGAGATGCGGCCGAACATCTTGCGTTCGCCGATGACGAAATCGCCGGGCAGTTTGGCGCCCACCTTGGCGCAGCAGATGAGCTGGCCGGCGGCCACGTTGGGCGCGCCGCAGAACACGGTGAGGGGTTCCGCCGCTCCGATATCCACGCTGCACAGGTGCAGGTGGTCGCTGCCCTCCACGGGCTCGCAGGTGAGCACCCGGCCCACCACCACGCCGCTGAAATCCCGGCCGCGGCTGACGGTCTCGTCCAGTTCCAGTCCGGCTGCCGTATAACGGCGGCCCAGTTCATCCGCGTCTATATTGAGATCGATATAGTCTTTCAGCCAATTATATGAGATCCTCATGCTTATCCCCCTTAGAAGCTGCTCAGGAAACGTACGTCGTTGTCGTACATCAGGCGCAGGTCAGTGATGCCGTACTTGAGCATGGCGATGCGCTCGATGCCCATGCCGAAGGCGAAGCCGGAGCATTTTTCCGGATCGTAGCCGGACATCTCCAGCACTTTGGGATGCACCTGACCGGAGCCCAGCACTTCGATCCAGCCGCTGCCCTTGCACAGGCGGCAGCCCTTGCCGCCGCAGTTGAAGCAGGAGATATCGACCTCGGCCGAAGGCTCGGTGAACGGGAAATAGCTGGGACGCATCCGCACTTCCCGCTCGGCGCCGAACATCTGGCGGGCAAAGGCCAGCAGGGTGCCGTTGAGGTCGGCGAAGGTGACCCGCTCGTCGATGAGCAGACCTTCCATCTGGTGGAACATGGGCGAATGGGTGGCGTCGTCGTCGCGGCGGTAGACCACGCCGGGAGAGATGATCTTGACCGGCAGCTTACCGCCCATTTTTTCCATGGTGCGCACCTGCACCGGCGAGGTCTGGGTGCGCAGCAGCATGCGTTCGCTGAAATAGAAGCTGTCCTGCATGTCCCGGGCCGGATGCTCCGGAGGCAGGTTCAGGGCTTCGAAGTTGTAATAGTCGTACTCCACCTGGGGGCCTTCCTCCACGGTATAGCCCATGCCGATGAAGATGTCTTCCATCTGCTCCTGTACCAGGGAGAGGATGTGCCGTCCGCCTTTGGAGATGCGGCGGCCGGGCAGGGTGACGTCGATGACCTCAGACGCCAGACGAGCGTTTTGCTCTTCCGCTTTCAGCTCCGCCATGCGACGGGCCACGGCCTGCTCCACGTTGGACTTGGCCTGATTGACCGCAGCGCCCAAAACAGGACGTTCCTCGGGCGACAGCTGCCCCATCATGCGGGAAACTGAGGTGATCTCGCCCTTTTTGCCGAGATAGGCCACCTTGAGCTCGGCCAGCTGTTCGGCGCTTTTGGCCTCGTGGACCGCGGCCAGGGCCCGGGCTTCGATTTCCGCTAACTGTTGCTGCATCGATTTATTGACCTCCGTGATGATTTATCGCTCAAATAAAAAGCCCTTCATCGCAGGGATGAAAGGCATAACGGACCACGCCGCCCTAAAGGCGTCGCTCCCTGCAAAAGACCGGTGGGGCGGCTTCACGGCCGTAAAAAGTAAACGCCATCCAGGCGGCGCTGCTGCCGGCCATGCTGGAACCATCCCCTTTCCCGGTTTTATTCCCAAAATATAATGAAGTTATTATAACATACTACGTTTATAAGGGCAAGCCGTGGCCTGAGAAAAATGACTGATAAAACAGCACGGCAGCAGCGCAGCTCACGTTGAGGGATTCCGCGCCGGCCTCCATGGGCAGGCTGACCGTGCGGGCGGCGTGAGAGCGCCAGAAATCGCTTACTCCCGCGGCTTCCGACCCCAGCACCCAGCAATGGGGCTGCCGCAGCAGATCGGCGCAGCGGCGGATATCCTCTCCGTCCATGGCGGTGACCAGGGGGACCGCGCCAAGCTCCTCCATCGCTGCCAAAGCCGCGGCGTCAGACTCCGCCCGCCACAGGGGCAGGCGGAAGACCGCGCCCATGGAAGCCCGGACCGTCTTGGGGTTCCAGAGGTCGGCGGTGTCCGGGGAAAGCAGCAGGCCGTCGCAGCCGGCCGCGGCGGCGGAGCGCATGACCGAGCCCAGGTTGCCCGGATCGCGCAGGCCGTCGCAATAGGCGAACCAGTGACCGGAGGCGGGCAGAGTCAGCTCCGGTATGCGGCAAAGCGCCAGCACGCCCTGGGGGTTTTCCGTGGCTGCCACGGAGGAGAACAGGGCGTCGCTCACCCGCAGGCATTCCACTCCCCTGTCTCGCAGCTCCTCCGCCAGGGCGGCGGCCCGGGGCTCGCGTAAAGCGTCTTCGCTGAACAAAGCAAAAACACAGTCGCCGAAGCTGGCCGCCTCCTCGGCGATGCGCAGACCCTCGGCCGGGAACAGGCCCGTTTCCTGCCGGCGCTTTTTCAGATGCAGGCTGCGGATGAGCCTGAGCTTTTGGTTGTCTTTGGATGTGATTATTTCCATAGTCGGTATTTCTGCCCTGAATACAGCCTGACCGCCTCTTGCGAGGCGGTCGCGGGTTTCGTTTACAGGTTGGCTTTGGCGATGTCGCAGAACTTGGTGAAAGCGGCGGCGTCGGAAACGGCCAGTTCGGCCAGGACCTTGCGGTTCACGTCTACGCCGGCTTTCTTCAGACCGTCGATCATACGGGAATAGGACAGGCCGTTGATGCGGGCGGCGGCGTTGATGCGGGTGATCCACAGCTTGCGGAAGTCGCCTTTCTTCTTGCGGCGATGGGCGAAGCTGTAGTACAGGGAATGGAGCAGCTGCTCGTTGGCTACGCGGTAGAGTTTGGAATTGGAAGCGCGATAGCCCTTGGTGAGCTTCAGGACTTTTTTATGGCGGGCGTGGCGAGTCATGCCTCTTTTAACTCTGGTCATTTGTATCGTCTCCTTTATTTAGCGTAGGGCAGCAGCTTGCTCATCTGCTTGTCCAGGGATTCGTGCATGATAGCGGATTTGCGCAGGTTGCGTTTACGCTTAGCGGTCTTTTTGCCCAGGATGTGGCTGGCAAAAGCATGATGACGCTTAACCTTGCCGGTACCGGTGATCTTAACCCGCTTGGCGGTACCGCGATGGGTCTTCATTTTAGGCATTGTTTTCCCTCTTTTCGTATTCTTGTTTTATTTGTTGGACTTGGGCGAGAAGATGATGACCATGTTCTTGCCTTCGACCTTGGGGGCTTTTTCCACGTTGGCGATCTCGGCCAGACGTTCGCTCATGCGCTCGCACAGCACACGACCGTTTTCCTGGTGGGTGATCTCACGGCCGCGGAACATGACGGTGGCCTTGACCTTATCTCCGTCCAGCAGGAACTTTTCGGCGTTGCGGATCTTGGTATCGAAGTCGTGATCCTCAATGTTGGGGCGGAATTTGACTTCCTTGATCTGCGTGGTCTTCTGGTTCTTACGCTGTTCCTTGGCGCGCTTGTTCTGCTCAAAGCGATATTTGCCGTAGTTCATGATACGGCATACCGGCGGCTTGGCGTTGGGCGAGATCTCTACCAGATCCATGCCCTTGTCCACAGCGTGCTGCAGGGCGTCCTGCAGGGGCAGGATGATCGCTTCGGCTCCGTCTTCGACCAGCCGCACTTCAGAGGCTCTGATCTCTTCGTTGATGCGTAATTCCTTGATTGTCTGTCACCTCCAAGTGGATTAAAAGCAACAAAAAAGGCGGCCCGCAGCCGCACACAAAGATGCCCCAGTCAGGGGAGCTTTGCTATTAACCCGTGCTGCCTGTGGCGCGCAGGTGAGAAGCGGCTGCTTCTGCTTTTCTGTTAACAGTAGGATTATACAGCCCGCGGCGGATATTGTCAAGGATATTTTTGCTGTGTCCGCCATAATATATAAAAAATCCGCCGGAGGTAATCCCTCGTGTATATTATCCTGGACGACGCCTGCTGTCAAGCCTTTCTGGCGGCCCTTTCCCGCCGGGCCGCACCCGCTTTTTCCGCCACCCTGCGCGGGAACAAACTGGAGCTCAAGGACGTGTCACCGGCTGACGCGGCCTGGGCTTTGGCTTTCGGCGCTTTCCCGGCCTACGAGAAACGGCTGCTGCGGGCTTTGGCGCAGCAGGGATTCGCCTTTCTTGATCCCGAAGAGCGGGAACAGCTGCCTGTGCTGGCTGAAAATATAGCCGCCTGCGACCTCTACCGCGGTACGCCGGTCAGCGGTCCGGGACGGCTGCGGCGGCTGAGGCTATTGTTGATGCGGGAGCTGGGAACCGGCGGCCTGGATTTCAGCGGCTTTTGTCGCTTCCGCCTGCCCGGTCATCGCTCCTACCTGCGCTATCTGCTGGAGTGCGCGGCCTCCGAGCTCATCGCGGGGCAGGATGAGGAAGAATTCATCGGCCTGCTGCGGGAGCTGTCCCGTCCCCGGGACGGGAGCCGGGAGTGGAGACTGGAATTCTTCCGGGGCGGCTCCTTTGCCCTTAAGGGCGACGGCTTTGAAGAAGGCGGGCGCTGGGCAGGCCGGGAAGATGCTCTGGTGGCGGACCTGATCTCCCGCCGGCCGGGCAGGCTGCAAATGCGCGGTC
>CAMZIS010000106.1 GCA_947307285.1 uncultured Peptococcaceae bacterium
TTTCGTTTACGCGGAGTGATTTTTATGACCAACAAACCGCTGGTGGAAGGCGTGACGCAGAGATTCTACGACGCGCTGGCCGCCCAGTACGACAAATTCTATCAGGACTGGGATTCCGCCGTGAAGGAGGAAGGGGCCTTTTTGCAGGGCCTGTTCGATAAGGAAGGCCTGCCTGCCGCCGCCTCCGTGCTGGACTGCGCCTGCGGCGTGGGCACCCAGGCCATCGGTCTGGCCGCCCTGGGCTATGCCGTCACCGCCTCCGATATCAGCGCCGGCGAGATCGAAGAAGCGAAAAAGAAAGCCGCGGCCCGGGGAGTGGCTATCCGCTTCGAACAGGCCGATTTCCGGGCTTTAGAGCCGGTCTTCCCCGAGCAGTTCGATGCGGTCATCGCCATGGACAACGCCCTGCCCCATATGCTGACCGCGGAGGATCTGGCGAAAGCCGTCGCCAGCATCACGGGCCGGCTGCGCAAAGGCGGCGTCTTCGTGGCCAGCATCCGCGACTACGACGGGATATTGCAGCAAAAGCCGGCTTTTTCCCCGCCCTACGTGCATAAGACGGCGGCCGGACAGCGGGTGCTGTTCCAGACCTGGGAGTGGCAGGGCGAGAATTACAAGTTCGTGCAGTACGTCATCGACGACGAAGATACCGTCAGCGTCAGCCGCTTCGCCTGCGAGTACCGGGCCACCCGGCGGGAGGAGCTGACCAAGCTGCTCTATGACGGCGGCTGCTCGGAGGTAAAATGGCTCTTTCCCGAGGAGACCGGCTTTTACCAGCCGGTGGTGGCGGCGCGGAAGTAGAGATCTTCGCAATAGAGATCGATATATATCAAAAAACCGTTCCCTTTTGGGAACGGTTTTTGTATGGCGTTATGCGGACGATAGATCGCGGACTGTTTATCGTCTATAAATGCTGCGGGTAGACGCCCCGGTCCTTCATGTCCTGCAACGCGGCGCGGAAGGCGGGCATGTCCTCCTTGTAGGTGACGCCGTACCATTTCTCCGGCGTGGGCAGCACCCTTACCGTAGCCTGACCGGACTGGAGCA
This sequence comes from uncultured Peptococcaceae bacterium, assembly GCA_947307285.1. GTDB lineage: Bacteria > Bacillota > Dehalobacteriia > UBA4068 > UBA4068 > CALXSV01. The sequence continues at coordinate 1,048 of CAMZIS010000106.1, forward strand.
GGCTGTTCACGGCAAAGGGCAGATAATACTCGGCCTTCAGCGGGTTGGCGGGCACCTCTTTTTGCAGGAATTCACGGAAGCCCTGCCGCAGATGGTCCGTAAAGCCGGGCTGGAAGCCCCAGATGTTCAGGGAGGTGTAGCTTTCCGGCGAAAGCGGAGTGAAGCTGGCCCCCTCGTCTTCGGTGTAGCGGGGGCTGTCCGCCGGGCCGTAGATCTTCGTGCGCTCGGTCACGTCCAGCAGTAAGCCGTTTTCGTCCACGGTGCAGATGCCCCGGGACACGGAGCCGTTGTCCGTGAGGCAGTTTTTCAGGCGGAAGCCCACCATGGCGTAGTCGGACGCGGTGTGGGGCGCGGCCAGGAAATCGTAGATGGCCTGAAAGGTGGCGGGGCCGTAGAAATCGTCGGCGTTCAAAACGGCAAAGGGCGCGTCGATGCAGGGCGCGGCGGACAGCACGGCGTGGCCCGTGCCCCAGGGCTTGACCCGGCCCTCCGGCACGGCGGCGCCTTCGGGGAACTCCGTGTCCAGGGCCTGATAGGCCAGGTGCACGTCCAGCCCCTTCACCGGGTGCAGGGCCGCCTTGAAGGCCTCGGCGTGGGCGGGATTGATCACGCACACCGCCCGGCGGAAACCGGCGCGGGCCGCGTCGAACAGGGAATAGTCCATGATGACCCGGCCGTCCCCGTCCACCGGGTCGATCTGCTTCAGGCCGCCGTAACGGCTGCCCAGACCGGCGGCCATCACCACCAAAATGGGATCGTTGCTCATATGTTGCCTCCAATGCTGGTGCAGGATAGTTTCTTCCTGACTCGATTTTAACACATAGCGCCCGGTCTTACAAGCAGGCTTGTAAAGCCAGCTTTGCCTTGAATGGCAGCCGGAGAGATGCTATAATCAAAGCAAGCTTTAGCAAGGAGGCCGCCTATGATAAAAGAACTGGTATACCGCAACCGTTCCTGCCGCCGCTTTCAGGAGCAGCGCCGCCTGACCAAAGAGGACCTGCTGGGCCTGGTGGACCTGGCCCGCTGCACCGCCAGCCACCGCAACGCGCAGGAGCTGCGCTTTTGTCTGGTGTGGGAAAAGGAACAGTGCGATAAGGTCTTCCCCTTGATGGTCTTCGCCTCGGCCCTGGGGCCGGAGGGACAGCCCAGGGAGGGGCAGCGTCCGGCGGCCTATATCGCCGTTTTGGGCGAGAGCAAGAGCCAGAATTATCTCTGGGCCGACGCGGGCCTGGCCTGCCAGAGCATTTTGCTGGGCGCGGCGGAGCAGGGGCTGCTGGGCTGCATCTTCGGCAGCGTGAAGCGGGAGCAGATCCGCCCTGTGCTGGGCCTGACCGAAGCGGACCCGCCGGTGCTGCTGGTGATCGCCCTGGGCTTCCCGGACGAGGACTTCGTCATCGAGGAAGGCGCGTTGGAGGGCAGCCGCGACTACTGGCGGGAGGGCCGGACGCATCACGTGCCCAAGCTGGCCCTGAGCGATATCGTGCTGGAAAGAAAGGGCGAATGAGCGTTCGCCGTTATAAAAGGAGGTAACCCTATGCCTATCGTGGAAGTACACATGCTGGAAGGACGCACGGACGAGATGAAAGAGGAGCTGATGGTCAAGATCACCAACGTGGTGCACGAGACCCTGAACGCGCCTTTGGAAAGTATCCGCGTCATCATCGAGGAAATGCCGCTGAACCATGTCTGTATCGCGGGAGAGACGGCGAAGAAGAGACGCGAAAGGACCGGAAGGTAACGCAGGCCGTATCTCCTGCGAAACAGCGAAGAAACGCAGAGAAAGAACCGGGCGCTGAGCGGCTGTTTCGCCCAGAGACGGCGAAGAAGAGGCGCGAAAGGACCGGGCACTGAGCGGCCCTTTTCCGAGAATATCGACGCAAAAAGACGCAGGACGTATCCTGCGTCTTTCTTTATGCTTGCAATACGGCCGCGGCCTGCTTTGCTGCGTCTTACTTGTCCCGGGGGCTCCTCCCCAGCTCGCCGTCGGCGATGGGCGGCGTGTTCACGGACAGCAGCCGCACCGTGCGTCCGCTGTAATTGCGCCAGTCGTGGGGCACGGAGGACAGATAGTGCATGGCGTCCCCCGGGTTCAGCTCGTAGCTGCGGTCGCCCAGGATCACGGTGAGCACCCCTTCCAGCACGTAGACGAATTCCTCGCCCTCGTGGGGCAGCACCTGACTGGGCCGCTTGGGGTCGAAGGGCAGCACCGACACTTCGATGGGACACAGCTGATATTCCGGGGAGGGATGGTCCAGCCGCTGGTAGATCAAAGGCCCGTCCGCGTAGAGGTAGGACCGCTGATAGCTGCGCATGAGCCGGTCGTCCGGGGCGGCGGGCTTGTCCAGGAAATAGGCGGTGTTGACGCCCAGGGCCTCGGCCACCCGTTCCAGCGAATAGAGGGAGATGGCGTTGACGCCCCGTTCCACCTGGGACAGGAAGCTGATGGACAGACCCGTGTCCGCGGCCACGTCCTTCAGCCGCTTGTTCAGGCTCAGCCGCAGCTTTTTTATTTTGGCGCCGACGTTTTCTTCCACGGCGGGCCCCTCCTTTTGCGGTATGATAAGGCCGGTGTTCCGGCCGGGAAATCGGGTTAGTCGTAATCCTCTTCGCTGATGCGCTGGCTGCTGATCCAGTCCGGTTTCAGCTCCTCCGGTATCTTGGGCAGGTTGAGCCAGCAGGCGGCGCAATGACCGCCGCCCAGATCGAGCATGGCCGGGTCCTGTTCGTGGCACAGGTTCAGGGCGTAGGCGCAGCGGGGGGCGAAGGCGCAGCCCTTGGGCGGGGCGAACAGGTCCGGCGGCGTGCCTTCGATGCTGATCAGGTCCTCTTTTTTCTCGCTGTTCAGGCGGGGCATGGATTTGATCAGGCCCCAGGTGTAGGGATGGCGGGGCCGGTAGAACACGTCCTCGGCCCGGCCTTCTTCAACCACCTGGCCGGCGTAGAACACCAGCACGCGGCTGGACATGTTGGCCACCACGCCCAGGTCGTGGGTGATGAGGATGATGGCGGTATTGAACTTTTCCTGCAGCTCCCGCATGAGGTCCAGGATCTGGGCCTGGATGGTCACGTCCAGAGCCGTGGTAGGCTCGTCCGCCAGCAGCAGCCGGGGATTGCAGCACATGGCGATGGCGATGACCACCCGCTGCCGCATGCCGCCGGACAGGGAATCCGGATATTCGCCGTAGCGCTTTTCCGGGTTGGCGATGCCCACCAGGCGCAGGAATTCGATGGTGCGCTCTTTGGCCTCGGCCTTGGAGAGATTCTGATGCTTGATGAGGGCCTCGGCGATCTGCTTGCCCACGGTCATGGTGGGGTTGAGCGAGGTCATGGGGTCCTGGAAGATCATGCCGATGTCGTTGCCGCGCAGGGCCTGCATCTGCTTTTCCGTGCGCTCCAGCAGGTCTTCGCCCTCGAACCAGATGTGGCCCGAGGTGATGCGGCCGTTTTTGGGCAGCAGCCGCAGGATGGACTTGGCGGTGACGGACTTGCCGCAGCCGGATTCGCCCACCACGGCCACGCATTCGCCGGGATCCACGGACATATTCACGCCGCGGACCGCCTTGATGGAGCCGCCGTAGGTGGAAAATTCCACCTTCAAGTCTTCAATGGAAAGGAGAGGCTGATTTGTGTTTTCCATAAAATATACCTTGGTGAACCTGGGTAGGTAGATATATCGGAGAGATGATTGCGGAAAAAGTTGCTTGGAAATATGACCGGGGAGTTTCCCGGC
>CAMZIS010000107.1 GCA_947307285.1 uncultured Peptococcaceae bacterium
GTGGCGCCGCAGGCGGCCAACGTCAAAAGCAGGAGCGCCGCGAGTAGCAAAGCATATTTTTTCATACCTGTTGCCTCTTTCAAAATATGACAAAATTATAATATGCCGCGGCAGACAGCGCAAGAGGCTGTTGACAGCGGGAAACGAAAGGGGTATAATCTTACCATAATAAATCATACAGACTGTCTTCGGGGCGGGGTGAGATTCCCCACCGGCGGTATAGCCCGCGAACCCTTCGTTTCATTGACGAGGGGCCGATCAGGTGAGATTCCTGAGCCGACGGTATAGTCCGGATGGAAGAAGACGCACGCGCGGTTTTGTCGCGCGTCTCCGCCCTATGCATCTGCATATATGCAGGTGTGCATAGGGTCTTTTTTACGAAGCCGGTCGGAAAGAGAGGAACAGAACATGAGCAGCAGTGAAAACAACGTACAGCGGGGCCGCACGAGACGGCTGGTGGAAATGGCCATGCTGGCCGCTATCTCCATCGTATTGGTGATGCTTATCCGCATCCCCCTGATCCCGGCGGCGCCCTTTTTGGAATACGATATGGCCGACGTGCCGGTGCTTCTGGCCGCCTTCCTCATCTCGCCCGGAGCCGGCCTGCTGGTGCTGTTCGTAGTCTCCGTCATCCAGGCCTTCCTGCTGGGCGGCAACGGCATCATCGGTCTCATCATGCACTTCTTCGCCTCCGGCGCCCTGGTGCTCGTCGCCTCCGGCGTCTATAAGGCCCTGAAGCCCCGCAAAGGCGCCCTCATCATCGGCCTCATCGCCGGCTCCCTGATGATGACCCTGCTGATGATCCCGCTGAACTTCATCTTCACGCCCAAGGTGATGATGGACGTGCCCATCGGCGAGGCGGCCCGCATCTTCTTCGACGGCCTCTCCGGCGGTATCGACGCCTCCGCTTACAGCGAAATGGCCGTCGGCGCCTATCAGGCCGTAAAGGGCCTGCTGCTGCCGGGCCTCATCCCCTTCAACCTGATCAAGGCCGGCTTGAACTCCGCCATCTTCTTCGTCCTGTTCAAGAGCCTGCGCTTCTTCCTGGATAAGCGGGCCGCCTGATTCTCGTTAATAATGCTTTCAAATATATAACCCCCGTGACCAAACTTCTCATTACCTGAAAACTTCATACCGTGACCAAAAAGGAGCCGGCTCGACGCCGGCTCCTTTGATATGTACGAAAGTGTGACGCTGCAGCTTATTTCTGGCAGCAGACCATGGCCACGGTGTTGACGATGTCGTCCACGGAGCAGCCGCGGGACAGGTCGTTGACCGGCTTGTTCATGCCCTGCAGGATGGGGCCCACGGCCTCGGCGCCGGAGAAGCGCTGCACTGCCTTGTAGCAGGCGTTGCCGGCCTGGAGGTCCGGGAAGATCAGGATGTTGGCGCGGCCTGCCACCGGGCTGCCGGGAGCCTTGGAGGCGCCCACGGAGGGCACGATGGCGGCGTCCAGCTGCATTTCGCCGTCCAGCAGCAGATCGGGATATTTCTCCTTGGCGATGCGGGTGGCTTCGGCCACCTTTTCCACCAGCTCATGCTTGGCGCTGCCCTTGGTGGAGAAGCTGATCATGGCCACTCTGGGTTCAGCGAAACCGGCGATATCCTTGGCGGTCTGGGCGGTGCAGTAAGCGAACTCGGCCAGCTGGTCCGCGGTGGGGTTGGGGTTCACGGCGCAGTCGGCGAACAGCAGGATGCCGTCCTCGCCGAATTCCTTCTTCGGGGTGATCATGACGAAGGTGCCGGACACGGCGGAGATGCCGGGCTTGGTCTTGATGATCTCGAAACCGGGGCGCAGCACGTCGCCGGTGGTGTTCTTGGCGCCGGCCACCATGCCGTCCACATAGCCCTTGTAGACCATCATAACGCCGAAATACAGCTCTTTCTTCATGGTCTCTCTGGCCTTTTCGATGGTCATGCCCTTCTTTTCACGCAGCTTGCAATAGGTCTGGGCGAAATCCTCGAACCACTCGGAAGTGGCGGGGTCCACGATCTTGACGCCGCTGATGTCGGCGCCCTGCTCGGCGGCGACCTTTTTCACTTCGTCCTCGTTGCCCACCAGGGTCACCTGGCAGATGCCTTCCTTGACCAGGATGGCGGCGGCGGAGACGGTGCGCTTTTCAGTGCCCTCGGCCAGGACGATGCTCTTGCCCTGGAGCTTGGCTTTGGCGCGGATGTTTTCGATAAGAGTCATGGGTGATACCTCCGAAAATAATATATATTTTTGAAAACCTGAAAACTGGATTTACAAACCGTCATTATTATAAACCTGCCTGAAAGACTATTCAATAAGATATTGCAAAAAGATATTGCAAAAAATAACGCAGAAGCGTATGATAGTTCCCGTCCGCGGCGTGTGCGTAAACTGTGCGCAGTATGCGCTCTGAAAAAACCTGTAAAAAAGGCTTGCATCTGCCGGTGCCTTGTGGTACAATATTACAGCTTGCCTCTGTCGGTCATTCGCCGGAGCAGGCCATTGAGCCGGTCCTCTGCCGCATGGGCGCAGGTTTGCGCCGCGAATAAGACGGGAATGAACGGCTGACGAATTCAGGAGGAAAAAATGTCCAACTTACTCGATCAGATCGAAGCCGAACAGCTTAAGTCCAACGTGCCGGAACTGCGCCCCGGCGATACCGTGGAAGTCCACTGCAAGATCGTGGAAGGCAACCGCGAACGTATCCAGGTCTATGAGGGCGTGGTCATCAAGATCAAGGGCGGCGGTCTCCGTGAGACCTTCACCGTGCGCCGGGTGGCCTACGGCGTAGGCGTGGAGCGCACCTTCCCCGTCCATTCTCCCCGCATCGACAAGATCGTGGTCAAGCGTCACGGCAAAGTCCGTCGCGCCAAGCTGTACTACCTGCGCGAGCTCACCGGCAAGGCTGCCCGCATCAAGGAAGTGCGCCGCAACAAATAAGCAAACAAGAGGGCCGAGCAAGCCCTCTTTTTGTGTCCCGCTGCTTGCCATGACAAGCCGGGCGTGATATAATAACAGACAGCTTTTATTTGATTTTTGACAGTGGAGGATCACCCATGATCAACGTTAACGATTTCAAAACCGGAGTTTCTGTGGAGATCGACGGCGACGCTTACGTGGTCGTCGAATTCCAGCACGTCAAGCCGGGCAAGGGTTCCGCTTTTGTCCGCACCAAGCTGCGCAACACCCGCACCGGCGCCGTGGTGGAAAACACCTTCAACGCCGGCGTGAAGCTGCCCAAGGCCCATCTGGATCACCGTGAAATGCAGTACCTGTACAAGGACGGCGAATTCTTCGTGGTCATGGATGTGGAAAATTATGAGCAGATCTCCCTCACCGAAGAGCAGGTGGGCGACGGCGTGAAGTATCTCAAAGAAGAGATGAACCTGTCCGTCCTGCTGTACAAGGGCCAGATCATCGGCGTGGACCTGCCCGCCAACGTGGAGCTGGAAGTCATCGATACCGAGCCCGGCATCAAGGGCGACACCGCCTCCGGCGGCAACAAGCCCGCCACTCTGGAGACCGGCGCCGTGGTGCGCGTGCCCTTCTTCATCAACGTGGGCGACCATATCAAGATCAACACCCGCACCAACGAATATATCGAACGCTGCTAAGTCATACTACCAAAGTGATCTGTTCCGAAAGGGGGCCTTTACATGAAGGAATTACTGCATAAGGTGGCATATCTGCAGGGTCTGGCCGACGGTCTGGAGCTTGAGGACTCCAAGGAAGGCCGCCTCATCAAGGAGATCCTCTCCGTGCTGGATCTGATGACCGACTACATCGGCGCCATCGACGACCAGGTGGAAGATATGGAAGACTATCTGGAGAGCATCGACAGCGATCGGGCCGACGTGGAAGACGAGGTCTTCGACGTGGATGACGACGAAGACGACGATATGGTGGACGTGGAGTGCCCTAACTGCCACGAGCAGGTCTGCTTTGACGCCTCTATCCTCTACGACGACGATCTGATCGAAGTCACCTGCCCCAACTGCGGCGCCGTGGTCTTCGTCAACGACGAAGAAGACGACGAAGAGCTTGAGGAAGACGAAGAGGAAGAATGATCCTGAGCCACTGAAAACCATATGATCAGCTGAAAAAGCCCCTCCCGCGGGAGGGGCTTTTTTTGTTGCCCTGAGGCGGCGTTTACCATAATGCCGCCTCTTTTGTCGTGTCGTTCTAAAGGCCGCCTTGTCCCAATAGGATGTAGCAACACACGCGCGAGGCGGTGAGATCATGCCGGGAGAGGAATACCGTCAGCTGCTGCCTTTTCTGCCGCCGGAGCTGAGAAAGGCCCTGTCCGACCTGGACGCGGCCGCGCTGGCGGGTCTGGAGGAAGTGCGGCTGAAAACGGAACGGCCGGTGCTGCTGCGTTTCGACGGCTGCGAACGCTTCCTGGGCGACGGCGTCCTCACCGACGATCCAGCGTCGGCCCGGCCCTTCAGCCGGCAGGAGATGAAAAAGACCATGCTGCTGTTGTCCGAATCCTCGGTCTACGCCTTTTCTGAGGAGCTGCGGCGGGGTTACATCACCCTGCCCGGCGGCCACCGGGCTGGCTTCGCCGGCCGGGCCGTGCTGGAAAAGGGGGCCCTGCGCACCCTGAAAGAGATATCCTCCGTAAACCTGCGGATAGCCCGGGAGGTGAAGGGAGCGGGGGAGAGCGTCCTCTCCCGCCTGCCCCTCGACGGCGGCGCGCTGCCCTCGACTTTGCTGGTGGCGCCGCCCCGGGCCGGCAAGACCACCCTGCTGCGGGACCTGACCC
>CAMZIS010000108.1 GCA_947307285.1 uncultured Peptococcaceae bacterium
CGTTCGTCACAGCCCGCAGAGCGCTTTTGTCATAACGACGGGGCATACTGCCGTCACGTAATTCTGTCGCTTCAACCCGGCAGAAAGGCACGGCAGCACGTCCGCTGGCGCCGGAAGCCAGCGACACTTCAGCTTCCACAGCAGGTTTACCCTGGGGATCAAGGATTTTGCGGGCGCGAACGCCGACAATGAGCGACATCAAAAACCCTCCTGTGATCGAACGCAGTTAAAATCTTACTCGATGATAAGCGATCTGCCGGTCATCAGTTCTGGCTGTGGCAGTCCCAGCAAATGCAGCATGGTAGGAGCAATATCCTCCAGCCGTCCGCCGTCGCGCAAACGGCAGTGCTTTCGTTTATCGTCGATAAGGATAAATGGCACGGGATTGGTGGTATGAGCAGTCATGGGCTCGCCGTCTATGCGCAGGCATTCCACATTGCCATGATCGGCTGTCAGCAACACCCGGCCCGAGGCTCCAAGAACAGCGTTCACCACTTTGCCGATACAACCATCCACAAAGGTAACGGCACGGCAGGCAGCTTCTATAACTCCGGTATGGCCCACCATGTCCGGATTGGCGAAGTTCAGGATCACAACGTCGTAAACGTCTTCTTTGATACGGCGGATCACCTCGTCGCAGACCTGGCCAGCACTCATTTCCGGCTGCAGGTCATAAGTCTTTACCTTAGGCGAAGGAATCAGGCAGCGGTCTTCTCCGGCCACCGGCTCTTCCACGCCGCCGTTAAAGAAGAAGGTGACGTGGGCGTATTTCTCCGTTTCGGCGATATGCAGCTGACGCAGACCGTTGCGGGAAATGACCTCGGCAAAAGTGTCCTCGATATCCTTCGGCGGATAAGCCACGGTCACGTTGGTCAGGGTCTCGTCATAAACCGTCATAGTGACATAAGCGGAAAGCGAAAGCCGTTCGCCACGATCAAAGCCGGTAAATTCGTCGTCCGTCAGCGCGTGGCTGATCTCCCGCGCCCGGTCGGCCCGGAAATTGAAGAACACCACCGCGTCGCCGGAACGGATGGGGCCGACTGCCGCGCCGTTATCGTCAACAATAACCGTTGGTTCCACAAATTCGTCGCTGACTCCGGCGGCGTAACTGTTCTCAATGGCTTCCGCAGCGGTACTGGCCTGGTGATCTCCCCTGCCCTCCACCAGCATACGGTAAGCCTTTTCCACCCGGTCCCAGCGTTTATCCCGGTCCATGGCGTAAAAGCGGCCGCATACGGATGCGATCCTGCCGCATCCGATATCGGAGATGGCCTGTTCAAGTTGGGCCAGATAATCACGCCCGGCGTCGGTCGGCGTATCGCGGCCGTCCATGAAACAGTGGACGAAGACACGGCTCAAGCCCTGGCGTTTGGCCAGCTCCAACAGGGCGCACAAATGCTCCAGGTGGCTGTGAACGCCGCCGTCGGAGACCAGTCCCAGCAGGTGCAGGGCGCCGCCGTTCGCTTTCGCTTTTTCGCAGGCGTCGACCAGGGCTTCATTGCGGAAAAAGCCGCCTTCCCTGATATCCTTGCTGATCATGGTCAGGTCTTGATAGACGATGCGTCCGGCGCCTATGTTCATGTGGCCAACTTCCGAATTGCCCATCTGGCCTTCTGGCAGTCCCACGTCCAGGCCGGAGGCGGAGAGACTGGTGTGGGGATAGGTCTCCCATAAACGGTCAAAATTGGGCAATTCAGACATGGCGAGGCAGTCAGCCTCGCCATAGTCCTTCATTCCCCAACCGTCCAGGATCATCAATAATAACGGTTGTTTTGTCATTTTTTATTTCGTCCCATTCTCAATTATGGCCGCAAAACTGTCGGCTTTCAAAGATGCGCCGCCGATCAGGCCGCCGTCAATATCCTGGCAGGCCATAAGCTCGGCGATATTTCCCGGTTTGACTGAGCCGCCGTACAGGATGCGGATCTCGTCGGCCACGTCGCCCCACAGCTCCCGCAGCTGGCTGCGGATGTAGCCGATGGCTTCCTGCGCTTTGTCAGGCGGACAGGTCAATCCGGTACCGATGGCCCATACCGGCTCGTAGGCGATGACAACGTCCGCGTTGGCTTCCACATCCCGCAGAGAGCATATGATGTCGGAACGCAGCACGTCCAGGGTCTCGCCAGCTTCCCGCTCCTCCAGGGTCTCACCCACGCAGATCATGGGCAGCAGGCCTTCTTTCTGAGCCACGCCGGCTTTGCGGGTAACGATCTCCGCACTTTCGTTGAAGATATGCCGCCGCTCGGAATGACCGGCCAAAGCATAGGTAGCGCCGCAGTCCTTGACCATATTGACCGAAATCTCACCGGTAAAAGCGCCGGGCTTTTCCCAGTAATGATTCTGAGAGCCGACCCGGATCTTGCTGCCGGCGGCCTTGGCTACTTGTGCCAGATAGACGCTGGGCGGGAAAATCACTACTTCTGCGCTGGTATTGTTGGCAACGGGCACGATATCTTCCATGAATTTGTCGATATCCGACGATTCAAGGTTCATTTTCCAGTTGGCGGCAAAGATGGGCCGTCTGGTCATTGGTCTGATCCTCCTGTTTTTTTATCCAGTTTTAGTATTTACTTATCGTTCAAAGCGTCGATGCCGGGCAGGATCTTGCCTTCCAGGAATTCCAGGGAAGCGCCGCCGCCGGTACTGATATGACCCACCTGATCTGCAAGACCTGCCTTTTTGATAGCGGACACGGAATCGCCGCCGCCGATGACTGAGAAGGCGTCGGATGCGGCGATGGCCTGGGCCATCTCATTGGTGCCGTGAGCGAAGGCTTCCATTTCGAAAACGCCCAAGGGTCCGTTCCAGACCACGGTAGCTGCATCCTTGACGGCGTCTGCGAACAGGGCGCGGGTCTTAGGTCCGGCGTCCATAGTCATCCAGCCTTCCGGCACCTTGTCTACATCCACGGTCTGATGGGCCGCGTCGGGCGCGAATTTTTCCGCCACCACAACGTCCAGCGGCAGCAGTATCTTTTTCGCAGCTTCGGTCTTGAGCAGTTCGGCAGCCCACTGGATGCGATCCGGTTCCATCAGCGAGGCCTGCATATCGCAGCCTTTTGCCGTAAGGAAGGTGTTGGCCATGCCGCCGCCGATCAGGAGCTTATCCACCTTCTGCACCAGGTTTTCGATGACCGGGATCTTATCGGATACCTTGGCGCCGCCGATGATGGCTACCAACGGACGTTTAGGATTATTGATAGCTGCGCCCAGGCCCTTCAGTTCTTTCTCGATGAGGAAACCGCTGACGGCAGGCAGATAAGCGGCTATGCCAGCCGTGGAGGCATGAGCCCTATGAGCGGTGCCGAAAGCGTCGTTGACATAGATATCAGCCAGATCGGCCAATTCCTTGGCAAAGGCGGGATCGTTCTTCTCTTCTTCCTTGTAGAAACGCAGGTTCTCCAGCATCAGCACCTGACCGGGCTGCAGCTTGTCCGCCGCCTCTTTAGCAGCCGGACCTACGCAGTCCTCGGAAAAGGCGATCTCCATATCCAGCAGCTCGGAGAGATGCTGGGCTACGGGCTCCAGGGAAAACTCGGGTTTGCGCTCTCCCTTGGGGCGGCCCAGATGGGACATGAGGATGACGGCTGCGCCGTGATCCAGCAGATACTTGATGGTGGGAAGCGCAGCCACGATACGCGTGTCGTCGTCGATGGCCCCATCTTTAAGAGGCACGTTGAAATCCACGCGCACGATGACTTTTTTCCCTTTGACGTCGATATCGCAGATCGTCTTTTTGTCGAAATAAGACATAGTAACCTCCCTGGCTCTTTTTATAGGACATAAACTGCGGGTGGCAGTGAACAGCATCAGCCGTCTACAAACCACCCGCAGGCTACGGCCATATCCGGCTCAGGCCGGCACAGGCCGTGTCCGGTTAGGATCGTTCAGGCCGAATGTTAGCTTTTCGTCGGGGACTACAGCAGGGAACCGACGTACTTGGCGACGTCCTTCAGACGGCTGGTGTAAGACCATTCGTTATCGTACCAGATAACGACCTTGGCCATATTACCGTCGACGACCATGGTGGACAAAGCGTCCACCGCGCCGGCTTCGGGCATACCCAGATAATCGCTGGAAACCAGAGGCTTCTCGGAGTAGCCCAGAACACCCTTGAGCTCGCCTTCCGCAGCTTCCTTCAAAGCAGCGTTGATCTCTTCGGCGGTGGTTTCTTTAGCCAGCAGCACGGACAGGTCGATGATGGATACGTCGGGAGTAGGCACGCGCAGCGCGAAGCCGTTCAGTTTGCCCTTGAGCTGAGGCAGGACCAAAGCCACGGCCTTTGCCGCGCCGGTGGTGGTGGGAATGATGTTGGCAGCGCCGGCTCTGGCGCGACGCAGGTCCTTATGGCCCTGATCCAGGATGCGCTGGTCGTTGGTGTAGGAATGGACGGTGCACATCATGCCCTTGAGGATGCCGAATTTTTCGTCCAGCACTTTGGCAGTGCCTGCCAGACCGTTGGTAGTGCAGGAAGCGTTGGAAATGATGTTATGCTTGGCGGGATCGTAAGATTTATGGTTGATACCGTAGCAAATAGTGATGTCTTCGTTCTTGGCGGGAGCGGAAATGATGACCTTCTTGGCTCCGGCGTCCAGGTGGGCTTTAGCTTTGGTGGCGTCGGTGAACAGACCGGTGGATTCGATTATCACTTCAGCGCCCAGTTCCTTCCAGGGCAGATCCTTGG
>CAMZIS010000109.1 GCA_947307285.1 uncultured Peptococcaceae bacterium
ATGTACACATATTTGTTGATAATGTATATGTACACATATGTTGAAATATGATATACTTATATCGTAAGGTGGAAGAGACTTTCCGCCTGTTTCTGAAGTTTGGCGGCAGCGGGCCGCCGTCTTAGCTGAATAAATGCGCGAAGGGAATACATATCATGGCAGATGAAAAGAAATATTATTCTGAATCAAGCAAACAGGCGGCATATAAATACAAGCAGAAAAACATCAAGCGCATACCTTTAGATGTTCAGATAGATGAATATGACAGGATTAAGGCATTCGCGGAGGCCCGCGGCATGTCAGTGAATGGGTTTATCAAGGCCGCGATCTTCGCCGCCATGGATGCAGACACCGAATAATCATTATCAGTACGCCGCTGCCGGGCCGGATGCCGCCGTCGGACAGCTGCACCGTCCGGCCCACCCGGCTGAATTCTGCCGCGGCCAGCGCATCCACGGCGATGACTGCCGCCGGGCGCAAACGGGAGCATAAGCCGGACACAGACTTACAGGTCTCGATGCCGGTCAGGCCCAGTACGCCCGGGACAAAGGTGCAGACCCTGCTCCAGCCGGGCAGGTCGCCGCCGTTCAAGAAAGCGTGGTTGGTGGCGAAGCTGCGGTCGATCACGGCCGGGCCCAGAGAATCCGGCGCGGCCAGACGGTTGCCCAGTCCCACCAGCAGCAGGGGAGCGTCTGCCGGGGGCGGCAGCAGACGGCGGATCTCCCGGCTCAATACGGACGCCACCGGCTGCTCCTCTTCCTCCCGGTTCATGGTACAGGTGATATAGCTGCCCCGGGGCTTGCCCAGCAGGCGGCTCCCTTCTTCGTTCAGCACGGCGACGGTGTGCACCTCCACGCCTTTCTCCCGCCGCACTTCCTCGCTGACTCCCGGCAGCTCCGCATCAGCCTCGCCCCGCAGGACCGCCGCAGCTTCCCGGGCCAGGCCCAGGCGCCCGGCCAGCTTCCGCATTCCGTATAATTCTTTCATGACGCGTCCTTCCCGAATGATAGAACAAGCTGATTTTATTTTTTCCGCGCAGGCTGAAATTATGAAATTATCAGAGAAGTTTTGCCTCAAAAAGGCAGGAAGAAACCGTCGATAAAAGAATTATAAATGTTAAAGGAGTTTTATGCGTATCATTTCCGGAGCCGCCCGCGGCCGCAGCCTGTACACTTTAAAAGGCCTGAACACCCGGCCCACTGCCGACCGGGTCAAAGAGGCGATGTTCTCCGTGCTGGCAGGGAGGCTTCCCGGAGCCCGCGTGCTGGACGCTTTTGCCGGCAGCGCCGCTCTGGGTCTGGAAGCGCTCTCCCGGGGCGCGGAAAGCTGCCTTTTTTTTGAAGCGGACCGCCGCGCGGCCCAGGTCTGCCGCCGCAATATCGAAGCCTGCGCTCTCCCGCGCTGCCGCCTGATCCAGGGCGACTGTCTGAAGCTGCTGCCCCGTCTGCGCAGGGAAGAGGAAGAACTCCGCTTCGACCTGGTCTTTGCCGATCCGCCCTATAACCGCGGCCTGCTGCCGTCTTTGATGGACGAGCTTGCGCAAGACGGCTGGCTGGCGGAAAACGGCCTGCTGGTGGCTGAGACCACGGCGCGGGACAGCGAGTTTGCACCGGGTCCTAAGTGGCAGATACTGAAAAGCTCCGTTTACGGTTCTACTGCAGTGTACTATTGTCAAATAAAGACGATCGAATAAAGGAGGACGACCCATGACGGAAAACAGCGAAACTCTGGGATTGGCAACCATACTCAAAGACCTGGAAGAAACCATCAGCAGCGCCAGCCGGGTGCCGCTGTCCGGCAAGGTGATGGTGGACGGCGACGCTATCCTGGAATACGTGGATAAGATCTACACCGCCCTGCCTGAGGAACTGAAGCAGGCCCAGCGGGTGCTGGAACACAGCGACAAACTGCTGGAAACCGTGGAAGGCCAGAGCAAGCGCATCATCGCCGAGGCCCGGGAAGAGGCCGAACGTATGACTACCGAGACCGAGGTCTACCAGGCGGCCACCCAGCGGGCCGAAGCCATGCTGGCCCAGTCGGAAAAGGCCAGCGCCGAATTGCGCCATGAGTCCCTGCTTTACTGCGACGACGTATTGTCCCAGCTGGAAGAGAACCTGGGCAAAATGGCCAACAGCATCCGCAAGAATCGGGAAGACCTGCGCAGCTTCAAATACTTCAACATGGACGAGGAAGCGACGCCCGAGGAATGATCATCCACGCCTTTCTTCTTCAGGCGCGAGCAGGGCGATAAACAGCCAGCAGGCCGCGATCAGCCCTGCCTGATACAGGCTGCTTCGAAACAGCAAGCCGGCGTCGGGCGCGATCATGCCTGCGGCTGCGACCGATACCGGTCGCGGCAGACCGACCAGGGGCAGCGTCACCCGGATGAATACCGCGCTGAGCGCGGCGTGGAACGGCCGGCTCAGCAGGTACAGCCGCGGGCTGATATCCGTGTCCGCGGTCAGGGCCAGCACCTGCATCTGCACGGAAAGACCGCCGAAGGCCAGCTCCGCCCCGATCAGCGGCAGCAGGGTCTTTATTTCCAGCCCGCTTTCCGTCAATGCGTTTATGCCAAGCGACATTTCCAGCAGACCGCTGACTCCGGCCTTGAGCAGCGGCGGGCCTGCGGCTGGCGCTATCAACGCGGCGGTAACGGCAAAAAAGGTCATAAAACAACCGATAAGCAGCAGATTGGCGGCGGCGCGTTGCGCCGCCGTTTTCATCAGCTCGGCCAAAGGAGCTGGCGAGCCTGCGGCACAGGTCGGGGCCGGGACCTCCTTTTCCTGGCTGCCGCGGCGGGTGCGGGATCGCCGGCCCAAAGCCAGGCCCAGCAACAGATCGATCCCGTAGTGACCGGCGCAGAGCAGCCCTGCCGCCTCCGGCGTCCCCAGCAAAGCGGAGGCCACGGTAGCCGTGACGAACAGGGGCCCGGCGTTGTTGGTGAAGGCCAGCAGCCGTCCGCCTTCCTCCGCCGTGACGGCGCCTGCTCGCCTGAGCTCCGCCGCCACTGCCGCTCCGGTAGGGAAGCCGGAGCAAAAGCCCATGACCAGGCCCAGCGCCGCTTCACCCGGCAGGTCGAACAGGGGACGCATAAGCGGAGCCAGCTTTCTTCCTGCCAGCTGCGCCGCCCCTAAGGCTACCAGCAGCTGGGCCAGGATGAAAAAGGGCAGCAGGGATGGGACTACGGCGTTGGCCCATAAGCCCAGGGCGGACCGGGCCGCGGCCACTGTTTTTTGCGGCTGCAGCATCATGGCTGCCGCCAACAGTATCAGCGGCAATATCAGCCGGAGGCGGAAAGTGCTATTTTTAGCCAATTTTGTGCTTTTCTCCGTAAACGGCCCGTGTTATAATGTTCTTAGGTCATCTATATTTTTTACAATATCAAAATATACTTGGAGGTTTATGATGAAAATTCTGGTTCTCAACTGCGGCTCTTCTTCCCTGAAGTATCAGCTCTTCAACATGGAAGACGAAAGCGTAATGGCCAAGGGCCTGGTGGAAATGATCGGCCTGGACGGCTCCTGCATCACCCACCGTCCCACCGATAAGGACAAGGTCCGCATCGAAACTCCCATCCGCAACCATTCCGCCGCCATCCAGCTGGTCATCTCCTGCCTGACCAGCCCCATCCACGGCGTGATCAGCTCCATGGACGAGATCGACGCCGTTGGCCACCGTACAGTTCACGGCGGCATGGTGTTCACCGAATCCTGCCTCATCGACGATAAGGTCATCGAACAGATGGAATCCCTCATCGACCTGGCGCCCCTGCACAACCCGCCGGTCATCACCGGCATCAAGGCCTGCCAGGAGATCATGCCCGGAGTGCCCATGGTTGGCGTGTTCGACACCGCCTTCCATCAGACCATGCCTCCTTCCTCCTATCTGTATGCCCTGCCTTATGAGTACTACGAAAAATACGGCGTGCGCCGCTACGGCTTCCACGGCACCTCCCACCGCTTCGTCAGCGCCCGCTGTCTGGAACTGATGGGCAACCCCGAACACTCCAAGATCATCACCTGCCACCTGGGCAACGGTTCCTCCATTTCCGCCATCGTGGACGGCAAGTGCCTGGCCACCTCCATGGGCTTCACCCCGCTGGAAGGCCTGGTCATGGGCACCCGCTGCGGCGACATCGACCCGGCCATCATCGCTTATCTGATGAAAAAGACCGGCATGGATCTGGCCGGCATCGACAACGTCCTCAACAAGCAGTCCGGTCTGCTGGGCATCTCCGGCGTCAGCTCCGATATGCGCTATGTGGAACAGGCCGCAAACGAAGGCAACATCCGCGCCAGACAGGCTCTGGACGTCTGGCAGCGTAAGCTGGTCCGTTATATCGGCGCCTGCGCCGCCGAGATGAACGGCGTCTGCGCTAATCAGAGCTACCTGGGCATCGAGATCGACAACGAGGCCAACAAGATGCGCGGCCAGGAACGCCTGATCTCCACCCCCGACTCCAAGGTCAAGGTCTACGTCATCCCCACCGACGAAGAGCTGATGATCGCCCGCGACACCGCCGCTCTCGCCGCCAAATAAGCTTTTTGCATTACCGCAGGCCCCGGCGCTCCTGCCGGGGTCTGTTTTTGGTCCGGCTGCGTTTTGGCTGATTTTTGCATTTATTATTGACGGAGGACAAGAGAATATACTGGCATTAGGAAAT
>CAMZIS010000110.1 GCA_947307285.1 uncultured Peptococcaceae bacterium
TGAGTAAGCAGGGTCCTTTTTTGTTGTTTTTATCAGTCCGCGGACTCCGCCCGCATCTGCCCGGGCGCAAGCGCAGGATCCACGGCTACGGTCACTCCGGGAAAACGGGCGGTGAGGCGTTCCAGTCCCGCCCTTTTCTGGCCGACAAGCCGGGCCAGATCGTTTCCTGCGCACAGCAGGCGGCAGGGCTTTTCGGCTGCGCCGCAGGCTTCCAGCAGGGCCGCGGCTTTGCGGAAGCAGACCTCCTCCCGCACCAGTCCGCCGAAGGCCGGGTGATAGGGCCCGGCGATGAGGGAGCGCTCCAGCTCCGGCCCGGGGTTCAGCCCCAGCCGCTGCACGGGGACGCCGGCCGCCTCCGCCAGCTCCACCATGTCCGCGCAAAGCGATACCGCCTCTGTCAAACTCTGCGGCGCATACTTGCCCGCCGCGTAGAGCCGCTCCAGCTCCGTGCCTTCTATAACCAGGGTGGGGTAGATACGCAGCAGCTCCGCCCCGCATTCCAAAGCCTGCTTCATCGATGACAGCGCAAGCTCCGGCCGGTCTCCCGGCAGGCCGGTCATCAGCTGCACGCCTAAGCGCAGCCCTGCCCGGCGCACCGCCGCGCAGGCCGCTATGGCGCTTTCGCCCGTACATCCGCGGTCGCTTTGCCGCAGCACCTCGTCGTCGAAGCTCTGCACGCCCAGCTCCACCGTGGTCACACCATGCTCGCGCAAAAAGGCGCATACCCCGTCGTCCACCGCGTCGGGTCGGGTTGACACGCGCACGCCGCCGATGACGCCGCCTTCGATATAGGGCGCGGCAAGGCTGAGCCAGGCTTCCTGCCGGGAGCGGGGCAGGCAGGTGAAGCTGCCGCCGTAATAGGCGAGCTCAGCTTCCATATCCGGCGGGAACCCGTCCAGGGCGCGGCGTACCTCCTCCGCCGTAGGGGCGGAGGCTTTTCCGCTGATGGCCCGCTGGTCGCAGAAGACGCAGCGATGGGGGCAGCCCAGCATGGGCAGGAAAAAGGGCAGCAGACGCTGCTTGGGTCGGCTCATAATGACCTCCCGTGATAGATTCGGGCGGCTCAACTATTTCTGCGCCGTCTATGGCAAATCCTGCAATAAAAAACAGCCCCGAAAGATCGGGGCTGTTGCGGATCAGAACGTTTACAGTTCGAATTCCAGACGGTTGTCCGATTCCGCCATGCGGGAGAGCATGGCCGCGGCTTCGGCCCGGTTGATGTTGCTGGTGGCGTAGAAGTAGCCGGAATCGCGGCCCTGCAGGATACCGGCCCGGTAGAGCAGGTAGACCGCATCGGCGTAGGAGGAGTCCATCCCCACGTCGGGCACGGCCCCGTCTGCGATATCGTTGATGGGAGCCAGGGCCTCGGCGGGCAGGGCGTCGGCAAAGATCTCCGCGAACTGGGCCCGGTTGGCCGGCTCGTTCACGTCGCAGAAATAGTAGGCCGAGTTGATGATGCCGTGCTTATAGGCGTAGTCCAGATAGGCCTGGTACCAGGGGCCATCCGCTTCGGGGATGTCTTCTTCGCCATTATAGTAGATGCTGTGCAGGCGGGCGGCCATGGTCACGGTCTGGGCGATGGTCAGCTGACCCTTGGGGTCGAAGGCGCCGTCGCTCATGCCTGCGATCAGGCCCAGCTCATAGCCGGCCTTGACCACCGTGGCGTACCAGTCGTCCTCAGCCACGTCAGAGAACAGGCCGGCGCTGTATTGTTTCACCGCGGGGAAATGTATTTCCTGCAGCGTGCTGCCGAAGCCGGGCAGGGGCGGCTCTTTGTCAGAGCCCTGGCCCGCGCTTTGGCCGGGGTTCTCGCCCTCAGTGGTGAAGGAGTATTCGTCGCTCCAATAGGTCTTGCCGTCCACCACGGCGTAGAATTCGTAAAGGTAGACCGTGCCGGGCGTGAGCTCGTAGCCGCAGTCCTCGTTCAGGTCGAAGACGAAATGCTTACCGTCATAGGCCGTTTCCGCCTCGGCCAGGAAGGAGCCCTCCTCGTCGATGAGATAGAGGCCGACTGCGCTGCATTTCCCGTTTTTGACTACGATCTTCTGACCCAAAGCGGCGTCGGTCTCGCCGATGAAGGTATAGTCTTCATCATCCCAGGCGCTGAACTCCACGCTCACTGCCGGAGGCGCCGGCGCGGCGGCGGGCAGGTCCTTGATGTGTATGTAGCCGTGGGGTTCGTTCACGGGGATGGTGCGGGTGTGATAGTTGCCGCAGTGATCGTAGTTGTATTCCTCGATGGTCACGTTGTTGCCGTCCACGGCGGACACCCAGGCCACGTGGCCGTAATAACCTTCGTCCCAGTAAGCCACCGAGCCTCTGGCCGGGGTGTTGTCCACCCGGTAGCCCAGGGCGCGGGCCGTGTTGTCCCAGGTGTTGGCGTTGCCCCACCAGGGGTTGGTAGCGGTGTTGTGGAAATAGATCTGGTTGCGGCTGTTCAGGCACCAGGCCACGAAGGAGACGCATTCCCGGTTGTAAAAGCCCCATTCGTCGATGACAGCGTCCTTGGCCAGGTTTTTGTAGGTGGCGGGATAGTCGTCGCCGGCCAGGGCGGGCAAGGCCACAGCCAGACACATGACAGCAGCGAGCAGCAATATGATTAACGTTCGTCGCATAAGCAAACTCCGATATATTATTTGGCCTCCGGCGCAGTTTGGCTGCGCCGGCTGCCGAAAAGTATTTTGTATTATATCAGTGTTCACAGAGAATTTCAAGTTTTTTGGGGTGTAGCTGGGAAAATGTCATCATATTGCCATGAGGAGTTCACATTTGCGTCAGAAAAACGTCAGTTCAGCCCTTGGCCGCCAGACGCGCCCGGTTGATCTCCTCGTTGGAGCGCAGCTTTTCCTGCAGCAGCTCCGCCTCGGAACGCAGCTTCTCCTGCTGCATGTTCTCGTCGGAGCGCAGCTGCAGCAGCTTCATCAGATAGTTCAGCGCGTTTTGCTGCTGGGCGCTGGTGTAGTCCGCCGAGCGGCCGGTCAGATCCAGGGCCAGCTTGTAGACGGCGGCGTTCAGCTCGTCGCTGACCTCGTTCTCCGCCTGGGCCGCCAGGGCCTGACCGTAGACCGTGTCGTAGAGACCGGCCTTTTCCAGTCTTTGCGCCGCCGCGTCCGCCGCCTGCTTGTAGGCGGCCTTGTAGCCGGGGGCCAGGGCCTGATCGGCCATGCTGACCGCGTCTTTCAGGCTGATCACGCCGCCGCCGGCGGTGGACACCGGGGAGGCGCCGGACACGGTCTGCTCCAGCAGCTTGAGATAGTAATTCTCCAGCTGGCTCCCGCTGGGATCGTTCAGGGAGCCCAGGCCCATGAGGGCGGAATTGCCGTTTTTGCCGGCGTTCGGGTCCGCGCCCAGGCTGTCGTAGGCGCCTTTGTAGTTGTAGGTGGTCTGGTTGCTGTTGTACATCACGCTGCTGTAGCTGCCGTCGCCGTTCACGCCGGTGATGACGTAGGTGCCGCCGCCGGTGACCACCTGATCGCCGACAGACAGGCCTTTGGGCGCCTTGCCGTTGCTTTGCACTTTGTAGATTCCCATAGCGGCCTCCTTATGCCTTGTAATTCAGGGACAGGGTGGCGATGCGGGCCTTTTCGTCCCAGCCTACGCTGACAGGGAACAGCTTTTCCGCGTCCCGCAGCCGGACGTAGGTCACGCCCTGCTCCACGCAGCCCCTGACTTTCACTTTGCTCTTGCTGTCTACCAGATAAATGTCCACGTCGCGGACGTCCATTTTTTCCTCCTCCTGTCCGTAGGCAGGCCGGCCCCAGCCCAGCAGATAGCTGTCGTAAATGCCGTAGCTGCGGCGGCACACGCGGTCGCTGCTGTTGCCCTCGATGGTGCAGACGCGGGAAGAGTCGGCTTTTTCCACCAGGCCCACGTGCTCCGCGGTCTCCCCGTCTTCGGTGAAAAAGATCACGTCCCCCGGTTCCGGCCGGCCGCTGCCCGCTTTGACGAAGCGGCCCCGGCTTTTGAACCAGAGCACGGCGTAGGGGCAGTAGGCCATCTTGGGGATGACGTCGCGGCTTATCCCGGCCCGCTCCGCGCACCAGCTGACGAACATCATGCACCAGGGGTTATGGTTCAAGCCGTACCAGATACCGTACTTGGTGTCGTCGTTCGCTCCGGCGGCGTAGCCCACTTCGGCGGCGGCGATCTTTACGATGTCCTGCCGTTCAGTCACGCTCATCGCCTCCCCGTGCCGGATCGAAACGCTGTAACAGATCGAAGAAAGTGGCCCAGCCGTACATGGCCACAAAGGCCGCCAGCAGGCCGAGTGTTATCGTTGCCGCTGCCAGATACCAGGTGCAGGCCGTGTCCGTCGCCTCGGCCCAGGCGCAGGCCGCGGCTGCCGCCAGCAGCAGGGACGTGACGATGACCTGAGCGTCCGTGGGGATACGGCTGAGGAAGCCCAGGTTTTTGGTGAGTTCGGTGATGATCGAGGTCAGGGCCGCCAGCGCCCCCAAAGCGGTAAGCAGCTGCGGTATCATATTGATCGCGTCCGTCATGCTTTACCTCCGTTTTCCATATTGTCCACCCTGGTCTCCAACGCCACCATGCGTTCTACCAGGTGATTGTGCTTGTCCACCTTCT
>CAMZIS010000111.1 GCA_947307285.1 uncultured Peptococcaceae bacterium
CTGTCAATGCGTTGAACACCGTGCTTTTGCCCACGTTGGGATTGCCGGCCAGAGCAACGGTGAATTCCCGGCCCTTTTCCTCCTGCTTCATACGTCCTCCCTGCGCTCTCGGTCAAGCAGCACGCTCTCGGCGTCCCGGCGGCGGATGGCGATGACGGCGCCGGCGATGAGATAGGCCGCCGGATCGCCCAGGGGGGCCCGGCCCAGGCACTCCACCGCGGCGCCGGGTATCAGACCCAAGTCCAAAAGGCGGCGGCCCAGCGGCCCCGCGTCTCTTACCTCTGCCACCGTGGCAGCCGCGCTTTTTTCCAGACAAGCCAGGGTATATTCCATGTACAGCCTCCGCGCGCACTTGTTCTGCTCCAGTTTATGACCGGGACGGGCCGCGGGTGAGGGCGCGGCTGTAAGAGGTAAAGGCAAAAAAGATCGGCCCGCTTCCGGGCCGATCTGCTAAAGTCACAACTACTGTATTTCCAGTTTGCGGGAAGCGGTGCGGCGCTGCTCTTTTTTGGGCAGGGTCAGGGTGAGCACGCCGTCGCTGTAGGCGGCGCAGATCCTGTCCGCGTCCACCGCGGACAGGTCGAAGCTGCGGCAAAAGCTGCCCCATGACCGTTCCCGCCGCAGGTAGCCGCCGTTTTCCTCGCCGCTTTCCTCGCTGCGCCGGGCAGAGATGGTCAGGCGGTCGTTTTCTACCGTCACCTCCACGTCCTGCCGGGAGCAGCCGGGCAGATCGGCTTTCAGGATATAGCGGTCCTCTTCCTCACGGATGTCCGTGCGGAAGGAAGAGAGCCGGCCGGCCGCCCCCTCCCGGCCCGGCCAGTCGTCAAACAAGCGGAAAGGGTCGTAAAGGGAGAGACCGCCATGGGAAAAGGGAATGAGCTCGAACATAAAAAAGTCCTCCGTAACCGTATTTTGGCTTTAGCATGCCCGGTCACGGAGGATATTATTATGCCTGTTTCAGGGCCTCCCGCCACTGCTCCTCTTTAAAGCCCACCAGCACGAAGTCTTTGCCGATCAGGATGGGCCGCTTGACCAGCATGCCGTCGCCGGAGAGCAGATCGAGCTGCTCCTCCCGGCTCATGGCCGGCAGCTTGTCCTTCAGGCCCAGGCTGCGGTAGAGCTGGCCGCTGGTGTTGAAAAAGCGGGTCAGGGGCAGGCCGCTTCGCTCCTGCCAGTCCGCCAGTTCTTCTTTAGTGGGGTTGTCTTCCTTGATGTGGCGTTCCTGAAAGCTCAGACCCTCCGCCTCCAGCCACTTGCGGGCCTTCTGGCAGGTGGTGCAGCGGGGATAACAAATGAATTGCAGCATGGATCGGTCCTCCTTGTTTTTTCAGCAGATCACGTTCTGGGGCTTGCCCTCCAGCCAGCGGTAAACGTTTTCAAAGGCGATGCGGGCCCGCTGCTCCATGGCTTCCTCGGTGAGGTAGCCCACGTGGGGCGACAGCACCAGACGGGGGCAGGCCAGCAGGGGCAGATCAGGATCCAGCGGCGGTTCGGAATCGAACACGTCCAGCGCCGCGCCGGCGATGCGGCCTTCGTTCAGCGCTGCCGTCAGGGCCGCCGTATCCGCTACCGGGCCCCGGGCCGTGTTGATGAGGACGGCGTCGGGCTTCATCAGGGAGAGCTCGTCGGCTCCGATCTGGCCCCGGGTCTCCGCGGTCAGAGGCAGATGCAGGGACACGATATCGCTTTCTTGCAGCAGCTGTGGAAGCCCCGCGTACTCCGCGCCCAGCTCCTTCATTTCCGGCCGTTCGCTGCGGCTCCAGACCAGCACGCGGCAGCCGAAGGCCCGGGCGATCTCCGCCACGCGGCAGGCGATGGCGCCGCCGCCCACCAGGCCCAGGGTCTTCCCCTTCAGCTCCCGGCCTATCAGACCGGCGGAGCTGCCGCGGCTCTTTACTGCCCTGTCGCCTTCGCTCAGGCGGCGATACAGAGCAAAGATAAGGCCGAAGGTATGTTCCGCCACGGCCTCGGTGGCGTAGCCCGCGGCGTTGCACACGGTGATCTTGCGTATCTCGGCCGAATCCAGGGCCACGTGATCCACTCCGGTGAAGGCCACGGAGATCATTTTCAGGCGGTAGCAGTCGTTGATGACCGCCGCCGGCAAAGGCTGATTGCCCAGGATCAGCACGTCGGCCTCGCGCACGGCCTCGATCAGCTGCTCCCGGTAGGGGATGCGCTGCGGGATAGCGGTAAAGCTGTGGCCGGCAGCCAGCAGCGGCGCGGCCAGTTCCTGTAAATACTCGTCGGAGATGAGCAGCGGCTCCATCAGGATGACTTTCATGGTTTTTCCTCCACGTCAGCAGGCAGCTCGCCTGCGGGTTTGGCAAAATAGTTGGCACCCCAGAGGCCGCCGATGATCAGGGCCGACCCCAGCACCTGCACCCAGGTGAAGGGCTCGCCCAGGATGAACACACCGGCCAGGATGGAGACCACGGTGGTCCAGTTGACAAAGGCGGCGGAACGAGCTACGGTCAGCACGTTCAGGCTGGCGTTGAACAGGTAGTAGGCCGCCACCGAGGACAGGGCGCCCAGATAGAACACGGAGATCAGGAACCAGGGCAGGCGGCGGGCGGCCCAGATCTCAGCAGGTCCGATGCCCCGCAGCAGGGCCGCGGTGAAGAACCAGACCAGGCCCAGGAAGAAGATGGCAAAGGTACGCTCGAAGGCGGAATAGCCGTTGAGCCTGCGGGACAGGGTGGTGAAGCCGCCGCCGCCGATGATGGCCAGCAGCAGGGCCAGCACGCCCACCACCGTCACCGTGCCCTGACCCGCTCCCACCAGGGAGACCACCACCACGCCGAAGACGGACAGGGCGGCGCACAGCAGCTGCTTCCAGGTGGGGCGCTCCTTGAGGAAGACCGCCGCGAACAGGGTGGAGGCCAGGGGCACCAGGGCGATCATCACCGCCGCGAAAGAGGAATTGGTGCGGGTGATGCCGATGCTTTCGCCGATAAAATAGAGCACCGGCTCGAACAGGCCCAGGAGCAGCAGCAACAGCCAGTCCCGTTTCGTGACCCGGCCCGGGCGGAGGCGGAAGCCGGAGCAGCCGGGCACTCCCAGCCGGCCCGCCAGCATCATCAGGCACATCACCGCCACGGCGATGAAGAAACGCCAGCTGAGCAGGACGGTCCTGTCCACCTGTTCCAGCACCAGGCGGGAAAACATGAAACTGAAACCGAAGAGGGTGCTGGCGGTGAAGGCCGCCAGCATACCTTTCCAGACGGGTGAAAGCTTCTTCATAAAACCACTTGAGATGCGGCAAGCAGCCCCGAAAAGGCGGCTGCTTGCGAAAGGTACGCCTTAAGGCGCCGTTTGACGGAAAACTCAGGCCTTGAGCCGCGCTTCCATGGCGTCCAGTTCAGCCAGGAGCTCCTTGGGCATGACTCCCTCAGGGCCGCCGCCGGACTGGATCTTGTCGTAGAACTGGCGGATATTGGCCACGTCCTCCAGCCAGTACTCGTTCTCCACGGTGAGGATGCTCTTAAGGTCGTCGATATTGAACTTGTGGCCCTCGCAGATCTGGTAATCCAGGCCTTCCAGGTTGATGTCCTCGGCCTTGGGCACGTAGCCGATGGGCGTTTCCTCGGCGCCCACCTGGCCTTCGCAGCGCTTGATGATCCATTCCAGCACGCGGAAGTTGTCGCCGAAGCCGGGCCACATGAAGTGGCCTTCCTCGTCCAGACGGAACCAGTTGACGTTGAAGATCTTGGGCAGCTTGTCCGGATCGGTCTTCTTGCCCATATCCAGCCAGTGCTGGAAATAGTCGCCCATGTTGTAGCCGCAGAAGGGCAGCATGGCCATGGGGTCGCGCCGCACCACGCCCACGGCGCCGGCCGCGGCGGCGGTAGTCTCGGAGGCCATGATGGAGCCTACGAACACGCCGTGCTCCCAATCCCGGCTCTGATAGACCAGCGGCGCGGTCTTGGCCCGGCGGCCGCCGAAGATGATGGCGGACAGGGGCACGCCCTGGGGATCTTCCCAGTGAGGCGAGATGCAGGGGCAGTTGCGGGCCGGGGCGGTGAAGCGGGAATTGGGATGAGCGCCCTTTTCACCGGCGGCCTGATCCCAGTATTCGCCCTTCCAGTTGGGCACGCCCTGAGGCGGGTTCTTGTCCAGACCTTCCCACCACACGCCGCCGTCGGCGGTCATGACCACGTTGGTGAAGATGGTGCCCTCTCTGGTGCAGGCCAGAGCGTTGGGATTGGATTTTTCGTTGGTGCCGGGAGCCACGCCGAAGAAGCCGGCCTCCGGGTTCTGAGCGTAGAAGCGGCCGTCGGGGCCGATCTTGATCCAGGCGATGTCGTCGCCCACGGTCCAGACCTTATAGCCCTTGTTGCGGTAGCCCTCCGGCGGGATCAGCATGGCCAGGTTGGTCTTGCCGCAGGCGGAGGGGAAGGCGGCGGCCACGTATTTGGTGTTGCCTTCCGGGTCTTCGATGCCCAGGATCAGCATATGCTCGGCCATCCAGCCCTCTTTCCAGCCCTGATAGGAGGCGATGCGCAGGGCAAAGCACTTTTTGCCCAGCAGCACGTTGCCGCCGTAACCGGAGTTGCAGGAGCGGA
>CAMZIS010000112.1 GCA_947307285.1 uncultured Peptococcaceae bacterium
GGAAGACAATTATCTTGTTGAAGACTCCATTACGGGTGTTTTACTACTACTGGGTTGCTGCTGAATTCAAGACTTGTGGAAAGAATTGCGTTTTTGGCGGATTCAGCCAATTGACCGGTGCAAAAAAAATCATTCTCGGCAACAACCTCTACATCGGAAAAGACATTGTATGGGAGCTCTATGAAAAGATCAACGGCTCCCTGCCCGAGACCGGCTTCGACGCTGACTTTTACGCGGACTTTTACGACGTGGTCCAAGGCAGCTACTACGAGCCCTACGTGACCTGGGCCGCGGCAAACGGTATCGTCTCCGGCTACGGCGACGGCCGCTTCGGCCCCGACGACCCGGTGACCCGGGAGCAGATGGGCACCATCATGGCCTCCTTCCTCAGGGCGGCGGGCTACGGCGACCAGGTTACCATGGGCAGCATCAGCAACTTCGGCGACGCCGGGGACGTCCACGGCTGGGCCGCGGAGGGCGTGGCCGTCTGCGTGGGCTGCGGCCTGCTCTCAGGCTATCCCGACGGCTGCTTCTATCCCCAGGACCAGGCCACCCGCGCCCAGGTGGCGGCCATTCTGGAACGGCTGAACCGCTGGATCGCCGGCCGGAGCCAGGGCGTCTGATACCCGGCTGCAAATTGGCGCAAAAACAGAGGCGGAAACTTCCCGCCTCTGTTTCTTTATGTCCATATGCTTTTGTCTTCTTACAGGGACTCGAAATCGATATCCGCGCCCTGCTCCTGCAGCAGCTCCACCAGTGCCTTGGCCTGCAGATACACGGTAGCCGTGTTCTCGTTGGGATGCACGCCCACCAGGCCCCGCTTCAGATCCTTGTCCACGCAGGCCTTCACCTTGTGCTCAGTGTCGTTGAGCAGGCCGAAGGGGGTGACGGCGCCGGTGGTCACGCCGAGATAAGCTTCCAGGTCTTCTTCCGAGGCGAAGCGCAGGGGCCGGGCGGAAAGCACGGAACGGATCTTTTTCAGGTCGGCCTTTTTGTCCTCCCGCAGCACGATGAGGTAATAATTCTGCTTCTTGTCGTCCCGCAGAAAAAGGTTTTTGGCTATATCCTTGGGATGGGGCAGCGAGAGTGCCAGCATCTCGTCGATGGTATAGACCGGCGGATGCTCCGCCAGCTCGAAGCTGACGCCTTTTTCCTGCAACAGGGCGACTATATCTTCTCTTCCTACTGCCACTGTAGTTCTCCTTTCTTTTCGCGTCATTGAAAATATACGGGCATATTATCATTGCCGCGGCATATGGTATAGCAAACGGTTTTTCGCGGAGGCCCTCTATGACCGAGACCTATCTGACCCTGAAGCAGGCCGCAGCATCCTGCGGCGTGACCTATGCCGCGCTCCGGCGGGAGATCGAAAAGGGGAAGCTCCCCGCCTGCCGTGTGGGCCGCAAATACTTCGTGTCCGCCGCCGCGGCCGCTGAGTGGCGCTCGGCGCGGCAGGTGCCGGCGGGCAAGTGCTACACCGTGCGGCAGGTCATGGATATCCTGCCCCTGTCCTACGCCTTTTTGATCGAGCTGATCAGAAAGGGCGAGCTGGCCGCGGTGAAGCAGGGCCGGCAGTATCTGATCAGCGAAAGCGAGCTGGAACGCTTCATCGCCGCTTCCGCCTGCGGGGATCAGACCCGTCCGTAGGTGCGGAAGGAATATTCTATATCCTCCCAGACCTGCGGTTCCCCGGCCTCCAACAGCCGCCAGCCGGGGTGCGCGTCCAGATCGGGGAAAAAGCGGTCCGCCGGGAAGGTTTTATAGAGGCGGGTGATGTGGGCCTTTTCGCACCAGGGCAGCAGCTCGCCGTAGACGGTGGAGCCGCCGATGACGAAATCGGTGAGGCCGTCGTCCCGGCTTTTCAGATACTCAGCCAGCTCGTGCAGGCTGTGCACCACGGTGATGTTTTCCTGCTCGAAGGAAGCGTCGTGGGTGAGCAGCACGTTTTCCCGGCCCGGCAGAGCTTTCCCCTTGGGGAAGGTGGCCAGGGTATGGCGGCCGTAGATGACGCGCTGGCCATAGGTCAGCTCCTTGAAGTGCTTCAGGTCCGGGGAAACGTAGGCCAAAAGCTTACCGTCGTGGCCGATGCCCCAGTTGTCGTCCACCGCGGCTACGGCTTCCAGATGAAAACTCAATAGATCGCTCATATCTTCACCGTCTATATCGCGACGGGTATTTTTTTGCCCGCCAGCGAGTGGAACTGGTAATCCTCCACCCGGAAGGAATCTACGCTGAAATGGTAAAAGTCCCGGTCCCCGGGGTCGAAGCTGACCTTGGGCGCGGGGAAGCCCTCCCGGCCGATGATCTCCTCCACCAGGGGCAGGTGACGGTCGTAGATGTGGGCGTCGGCGATGACGTGGACCAGCTCGCCCGCCTCGTAGCCGCCGGCGGCAGCGAACATCATGAGCAGGGCCGAATACTGGGCCACGTTCCAGTTATTGGCCACCAGCATATCCTGGGAGCGCTGGTTCAGGATGCCGTTCAGGGTGTTGCCGGACACGTTCAGGGTCAGGCTGTAGGCGCAGGGGTAAAGGGCCATCTCCGCCAGATCGTGATGGACGAAGATGTTGGTGACCATGCGGCGGGAGGCCGGATTGTTTTTCAGGGCGTACAGCAGCATATCCACCTGATCCATCTCCCCTTCCGGGAAGCGGTGCTTGACGCCCAGCTGATAGCCGTAGGCCTTGCCGATGGAGCCCTTGGCGTCCGCCCAGGCGTCCCAGATGTGGGAGTTCAGGTCATGGACGTTGTTGGACTTTTTCTGCCAGATCCACAGTATCTCGTCGACGGCGGCCGGGAAATTGGTCTTCCTCAGGGTGAGCAGGGGGAATTCCTTTCTCAGATCGTAGCGGTTGACCAGACCGAACAGCTTCACCGTGTGGGCGGGCGCGCCGTCCTCCCAGTGGGGACGCACGTTCAGCTCCGTGTCCCATACGCCGTGGTCGATGATCTCACGGCAGTTGGCGGCGAACACCTGATCCGCGTAACTCATAGGCTGACCTCCCAAGTGTTGATGCCTTAATTTTAATCTGCCGCTCTCTGCTTGTCAACATGAACCGGCTCCGCCCTGCCCTTTCCTGAACGGGCCTTTATTTTTTACGCTTCTTATGCTATACTATATGTTGTGGAAAAAGGCGCAGAATGCGGCCTCGAGCGAGCTGCCGCGGCGCGCCGCAGGAGGTAATATGCAGGATTACGATATCATCATCGTGGGCGCGGGCGCGGCCGGCGCTTTCGCCGCCTACGAGCTGGCCCGCCGGAACACTTCCGCCCGGGTGCTGATGCTGGAAAAGGGCCGCCCGCTGGAGCAGCGGATCTGCCCCATCAAAACGGGGAAGGTCACAAAATGCATCGGCTGCCAGCCCTGCAACATCATGCAGGGATACGGCGGCGCGGGCACCATGTCCGACGGCAAATACAACATCACCACCAAATTCGGGGGCGATCTTCACGAATACGTAGGCGTGGATCAGGCCATGGAGCTGATGGAATACGTGGATTCCGTGCTCTGTGCCTTAGGCGGGGCCGAGGCGCGGCTCTATTCCACCGCCAGCTCCGACCTGAAAACGGCCTGCCTCAGGCATAACCTCTACCTGCTGGACGCCAAGGTGCGCCACCTGGGCACGGACCGCAACGTGGAGATCCTGCGGCATATGTTCAACGAGACCAGCCAAAAGATCGAGACCCGCTTCGGCGTGGGCGTGGACAAGGTGCTGCCGGAAAAAAGCGGCCTCTTCCGCCTGATAACCGAAGAGGGCGAGGAATTCACCTGCCGCCACCTGCTGCTGACCGGCGGCCGCAGCGGAAGCCGCTGGATGGCCGACGTCTGCGATTCCTTAGGCCTGGAACGCTCCAGCAACCGGGTGGATATCGGCGTCCGGGTGGAGCTGCCGGCGGAGGTGTTCAAGCACATCACGGACCAGGTCTACGAAAGCAAGATCGTCTACAAGACCGACCAGTACAACGACCTGGTGCGCACCTTCTGCATGAACCCCTACGGCGAGGTGGTATCCGAGAACACCAACGGCATAGTTACCGTAAACGGCCACAGCTACGCGGATCCGGCTCTGCGCACGGAGAACACAAACTTCGCGCTGCTGGTGGCAAGCCGCTTTACCGAGCCTTTCCACAACAGCAACGAGTACGGCGAGTCCATAGCGCGCCTTTCCAACATGCTGGGCGGAGGCGTTCTGGTGCAGCGTTTCGGAGACCTCATTAAGGGCCACCGTTCCAACGCCAGCCGCATGGCAGAGAGCTTCACAAGGCCTACGCTTAAGGCTACCCCGGGCGACCTTGCCCTGGTAATGCCCAAGCGCCAGCTGGACGACATCATAGAGATGATCTACGCCCTGGACAAGATAGCTCCGGGCACCGCAAACGAGGACACCCTGCTCTACGGCGTGGAGGTGAAATTCTACAATTCCCGGGTGCAGGTGGACCACAACCTGATGACCGCCATCCCCCGGCTCTACGCCGTGGGCGACGGCAGCGGCGTGACCCATTCCCTGTCCCAGGCCGCGGCCTCCGGCGTGTTCGTGGCG
>CAMZIS010000113.1 GCA_947307285.1 uncultured Peptococcaceae bacterium
GTTCATCAGACAGCGCTTCGCAAAATTGTTTCTCAGACAATGGGGCGTATAATTCTCAGATAGACCGATACGCTTGAGATAATGCTTGAAGTTTGTCTCAAAAGTGCATACCTCAACATGGAATCCAGTACTTTTAACAGGGAAGACATAGTCTGTTTCTACATAGCGATCCTTGAATTGCAGCCAGCGGCGCATAATCCGTTCAGTTTTTGATGAGAAATAGACGGTCCTGTTTTGCCTGCCTTTTGTAATCTCTGCGCGGAGATAGATTTGCTGTTTAGCCATGTCGATGTCGGACATCGTGAGGCAGGAACATTCGCCCAGCCGCATTCCGCTGTCGATGATCAGCATTATCATGGCGAAATCCCTGTGTTCCGAAAAATAGGATTTATCCAGACACGAAATCAACCGCTTGAAATCTTCATCGCTCAGGTATTCTTTTGGATGCCTTTCGATTTTCAGCTGTCGGATCTTCTTCATGGGATTTTTTCTGATGACGCATTCAACATCAAGCCAGTTGAAGAAAGCGCGAAGGTTGCGGATGTAATTGTTGATTGTGCAGCTGCTGATAGGATGCCGATAGTCTCTTCGTCTATCAGGGAAGTTGAGTTCCTTTGCGTTATCATTGCTGTAAAAAGTGTATTTGCCTCTCTCCATCAAATCGTTGATATAACGCCGAATTACACTTTCAGTAATTCTGCTGACATCATCAAGGTTCATTTGCTCTTGGCACCACCTCTCAAACAGCCGCAGCGTTTGTTCGTAGCTGTCCATAGTCTTTTCTCTGAGCTGTCGGCTGCGGCAGTAAACCATGTACTCGCTGATCTGCCAATCAAAGGTTAAATCGGACACAATAAACACCTCCTGTTTATAGGCTTTTCTCAGACCCAATAAATAGGAGGTGTTCATAGGCTCGAATAAAAAAGTTTATAGGTTTTTCAGTCCGTTTCCATGCGTACTTTCATAATTCATTGGGGTTTATTGCCTATCCCCAAACCGCCACTACGCAGCCACTACGCTAATCTTTCGCCCATTCGAAGACGGTCCGAGATCATGGCGATGAACTCCGAATTGGTGGGCTTGCCCCGCTCCACGTCGATGGTGTAGCCGAAATAGCGGTTCATCAGGTCCACGTTGCCCCGATCCCAGGCCAGCTCGATGGCGTGGCGGATGGCCCGCTCCACCCGGGAGGCGGTGGTGTTGTGGGCCTCGGCCACCAGGGGATACAGCTCCTTGGTCACGGCGCCCATCAGATTGGGGTCCTCGGTGACGTACTGGATGGCGTTGCGCAGGTACTGGTAGCCCTTCACGTGGGCCGGCACGCCCATCTGGTGCAGGATACGGGTGATATCCACCTCCAGCGAATTGACCCGGGGCAGGCCCGGGATGGGCTCGTCGCTGAAGGCCGCCACCTGACGGATGCGCTTTTCCAGCGTTTCCAGTTCGAAGGGTTTGAGAAGATAATAATCCGCGCCCAGCTCCATGGCCTGCCGCGTCAAATTGGTCTGGGCAAAGGCGGTGACGCAGATGATGCGGGGCCTTTTGGCCGGCTCATGCTCGTGCAGCTCCTCCAGCACGCCCATGCCGTCCAGATTGGGCAGGACCATTTCCATCACCACCACGTCCGGCTGGGTCTGCTCCATCAGCTCCAGGACGCGGAGGCCGTTGTCCGCCATGCCGCAAATTTCGTACCGGTCAAGACCGGCCAAATGATCTTTAAGCGCGACGGCGAAGGCGCGGTCGTCGTCCGCTATCAATATCTTTATTTTCTGCTCCATTTCCAACCCGCTTTCGTTTTTATTGTAAGGCCTTATGCTAATTATTTTTCGTTCAACTTTTGGTAAATCCTTTTAAAAAACGCAGCTAAATACATTTTTATTCTCCTAAAAAACGAATTATTTCGACAATATTTGTCGTATTTTGTCGAATGCATATAAGTCTGTGCGCCATTTGTCGAAAAATGATAGTCAAACTGTCCGGATCATATAAAACCGGATCATCGCGGCAGGAATGAAAGGCAGGTAGTTCCGGGCCGGCTGCTTCTTTGTTTTTCAGCGGATTTTTGATATAATCATGATAAGAAAGCAAAAGGAGCTGCCGGCTGTTGTATAAGGCAAGACTGCGCGAAAAATTTGATGAAGCCCTGCGGGCGGTGCTGCCCATCGTGGCTATCGTCCTCGTGTTGTGCTTTACCGTGGCGCCCACCTCCACCGGGGTGATGATGGCATTCCTGGTGGGCGGGGTCCTGCTCACCGTGGGCATGATGTTCTTTTCGCTGGGCGCGGAGCTGTCCATGACCGTCATGGGCGAACGCATGGGCGCCCAGATGACCCGCAGCAAAAAGCTGTGGTTCATCCTGCCTCTTGGCTTTTTGCTGGGCTTTTTGGTGACCATCTCCGAGCCGGACCTGCAGGTTTTGGCCGAGCAGGTGCAGGCCGTGCCGCCCCGGGTGCTGATACTTTCCGTGGCGGTGGGCGTGGGCTTGTTCGTGTGCATCGCCTTTTTGCGCATGCTGATCTCCGTCAGCCTGCAGCAGCTGCTGATAGTATTCTATCTCATCATCTTCATCCTGGCCTTCTTTGTGCCCCAAAGCTTCCTGGCCCTGGCCTTCGACGCCGGCGGCGTGACCACCGGCCCCATGACCGTACCTTTCATCATCGCTCTGGGCGTGGGCGTGTGCTCCATCCGCAGCGACAGCAACGCCGCCTCCGACAGCTTCGGTCTGGTGGCACTGGGCTCCATCGGCCCCATCATCGCCGTGATGCTGCTGGTGCTGATCTACAGGCCGGAGGCCGGAGAATATGTGGTGGACGTGATCCCGCAGGTGGATCAGTCCATCGCCCTGGGCCGCCTTTTCGTAGAGGCCGTGCCGGAATATCTGGCCGACATGGCCCTTTCCCTGGGCCCCATCGCCCTCTTTTTCGCCGTGTTCGAGCTGCTGTGGCTGAAGCTGGACCGCCGCACCCTGGCCCGCATCGGCGTGGGCCTGCTCTACACCTACGTGGGCCTGGTGCTGTTTTTGACCGGCGTGGGCGTGGGCTTCATGCCGGCGGGCTCCCTGTTGGGCGAAACTCTGGCCGGCTCCTCCTTCCGGGGCATCCTGATCCCGGTGGGCATGCTGATCGGCTATTTCATCGTCAAGGCGGAGCCGGCGGTCTATGTGCTGATGAAGCAGGTAGAGGAGTTGACCGACGGCGCCATCTCCGGCAAAGCCATGCAGCGCAGCCTGTCGTTGGGCGTGGCTTTGTCCGTGGGCCTGGCCATGGTGCGGGTCCTGAGCGGCGTTTCCATTTTGTGGCTGATCATCCCCGGCTACGCCCTGGCTCTGATCATGAGCTTTTTCGTGCCCCGCATCTTCACGGCCATCGCCTTCGACTCCGGCGGCGTGGCCTCCGGTCCCATGACCGCCACCTTTCTGCTGCCCCTGTCCGTAGGCGCCTGCGTGGCTTTGGGCGGCAACGTGCTCAGCGACGCCTTCGGCATGGTGGCCATGGTGGCCATGACGCCCCTCATCACCATCCAGGGCCTGGGCCTAATCTATCGTCTGCGGGAAAAGCGGCGGGTGGCCGAGGCTCCCGCGCCGATCCTGCCCGGTTTGGGCGACGGCGATATAATCGAACTGTAGGAGGCTTTTTCCCATGAGCCAGCTCTATTTGATGACAACCATCGCCGACCGCAAACGGCTGCCGGATTTCATGTCCGTCTATGAGGAGCACCGCCTGCGGGTGAACATGGTGGCTCTGGGCCGGGGCACGGCCACGGACGAGACCATGGACCTGCTGGGCCTGGACAGCTCGGAAAAGGCGGTCTGCTTCAGCTTTGTCACCGACACCCTGTGGACTGCGCTGAAAAAGGTGCTGCAGCGCCGCATCCGCATCGACGTGCCGGGAGTGGGCATCGCCTTCACCGTACCTATGAGCAGCGTGGGCGGCCGGCGGGAGCTGATGTTTCTCACTGAAGATCAGGATTTCAACAAAGAGGAGGAGAGCGTTTTGAAGGAGACGGAACACCAGCTGCTGATCGCCGTAGCCAATCAGGGCTACAACCAGGCGGTGATGGACGCGGCGCGTCTGGCCGGAGCCGCCGGCGGCACCGTGATCCACGCCAAGGGCACCGGCATGGAGCGGGCCGAGCACTTTTTCGGCTTTTCTCTGGCCTCGGAAAAGGACGTGATCTTCATCGTCAGCAGGACCGAAGGCAAAAACGCCATCATGAAGTCCATCATGGAGCAGGCGGGGCCGGCGACCAAAGCCGGAGCCATCGTCTTTTCGCTGCCGGTCACCGATACGGCCGGACTGCGTCTGCTGGAGGATCAGGATTGAACGTACCTCATCGGAAAGGTGGTGATACGATGAAAAAGACGGTCATTTGTTTGTTAGCCGCGATATTGCTGGTTGCTTTTGCCGGATGCGCAAAAGAAGCGTCAGTGAGCGATACAATAGAGGGAAACATAAAAACCTATTATGAAATGAGCGAC
>CAMZIS010000114.1 GCA_947307285.1 uncultured Peptococcaceae bacterium
CGTGTCTTCGTACTGCGTCGCGGCGGCAAAGTCGGTCTTGGCCAGCGCAAAGGCGATACCCCGCCTTACCGCTCCATGGGTCCTGTGACCAAGGAAGAGTATCTCTCCCGCGAGGAAGAGTATTACAAGAAAGACTTCATCGAGAAGATGGGCTGGACCGAAGAGCAGGTCAAGAACACTCCGGTCGAGGAGAAAATGGCCAAACTGCGCGAATACCGTTACGACCAGTACAACCAGCTGCTGGATGCCGTGTATAAGCGCCGCAACTGGACCAAGAACGGCACTGTCCGCCTGCAAAAGCTGATCGATATGAAGATGGACTATCCGGATCTGGTTCGCATCATTCGTCCCTATCTTAAGGCTGAAGGCGAATGGCCTACCGGTCCCGAATATGCCAAATACGACGCTCTATCCGGACACTCCTACTAAATTCGAAGCATAACTGATTGACCAAAAGGGGGACGGTCTTTCAAACCGTCCCCCTTTTAAAGACAAAGGAGCATGATACATGATCATTCTAAATGGCGATCCTTATCCCTATAAAGAAGGCATGACTGTTAAATCTTTGATGCGGGAAAAGAAGTATGTTTTCCGCCATATGATCATTGCCATCAACGATGTGATAATCCCCGAAAGCAAGTGGCCGGAACAGCCTATTTCCGACGGGGATACCGTACGCATGGAGCATATTTTCGGCGGCGGCTGATTCGCTCCTTTTGTCTTATTGAATTGCTTGTTGATATCTGACCGTTTAGCCCCCAGTCTGGCTGGGGGCTTTTATTTGTGAATACGAGATAAAAAATATTTGCTTTAGCTTGCTCGCCCGCGTTGACGTTGCTATAATATATTCATGAGCAGCAGGATCAAAAAGAAGAGAAAACTTACTTGGATCGACGGTGTGGTTATAGCCATACTTTGTCTAGTGCTTTTATGCGTTATAGTCGTTATTTCGCGTCATGTCCAAAGCCGCTCCCTACGCGTAGTTGAGGCTGAATATCAGTCCTACACGAGCAGTACACCGGCGGAAGCTCTGGTCATTCGCGGTGAACACCTTATCAGCGCTCCCACCGCAGGATATTTCAAGCCCTACGTTGAGGAGGGGAGCAAGGTCGCGGCAGGCAGCGCTATAGGCGCGATGTCCAATGATCCGGATGGCGAAGGTTCGACCCAGGTCTACAGCGGCGCATACAGTGGTACTGTAAGCTTTCAGATGGATGGCTGGGAAGAAATTCTAAACGCAGAAGCTATGGACAGCACGGACCGTTCGGCGCTGATCCGTCTGTATCAGGAAGGCTCTGTTCAGGCCAATTCGGAGAATAGCATCGACAGCACCGCCTCGGGACGTACTGTAGCCAAGATCGTAGACAATTTCCAGGGCTGCCATGTTTTATTGTGGTTGGATCAGCCGCCGCATCAATTCGTCAACGACGGTTGCGCTGTTTTTACTTACGAAACCGAAGACGGCGCAAGTTCACCGATAAAAGCTCAGGTCGAAGAGAACGGCATGCTGGATGACGGACGGTATTATCTGATGCTGAATGTGTCCGCCACCGTAACAGAAATGGTAGAATTACGCCATTTGGATTGCACGCTGCAAGGCGAGACTGTTTCAGGCGTTTTACTGCCTGAGGAGTCGGTAGTGATAGACGGATCCGGTCAGGCTGGCGTATGGACAGTGCGTGATAATATGCTTGAATACTGTCCTATCAGTATCAGCGGTCGTTATGAAGGTAACTATTTAACCGACGATATAGAAGAACATACCCTTATCGTCACCGTCCCTGCCAAAGCAAGGGAAGGCATGAAATACTACGGATGACGGAGGAAGTCATGTCGATCAAGGATAACATTAATCAAATACTAAACAATATAGAAGCCGCGCGACAGCGCAGTCCGCGCGCCGCAAAGCAGGTACATCTGCTTGCCGTATCCAAGACGAAACCCCTAGAAGCAGTAATGGAAGCCTGGAACAGCGGACAGACCTGGTTTGGTGAAAACAGAGTACAGGAACTTGTGCCGAAACAGGAGGCGCTGCCGGAAGCGCAGTGGCATTTGATCGGCCATTTGCAGACAAACAAAGTCAAATATATTATCGGCAAGACTGCTTTGATCCATTCTCTGGATAGTATCGGTCTTGCGGATGAAATAGAGAAGAGATCTGCGGCGGCCGGCGTAACAACTGACTGCCTGATCCAGGTGAATATTGCCGAAGAAGAGCAGAAAAGCGGACTGTACGTACCAGAGCTGTCTTCATTTATCGACGCCATGGCGGATCGGCCGCATATTAAGATAATGGGTTTGATGACGATAGGACCTATCGTTGATGATCCCGAAGATATCCGTCCTGTTTTTGCTGAACTGCGGAACCTATATGAAAGAGAAAAAGCCCGCGAGCTTCCTTTTGTGGACTTTCAATGGCTTTCCATGGGCATGAGCCATGATTATCATATAGCCGTGGAAGAAGGGGCAAATATAGTGCGTGTCGGTAGCAGTATTTTTGGAGCGCGTCAATATAATTAGCAGGAAAAACTAATTATTAGTAGAAAAATAAAAGTTAGAGTTTTTTCTACTGACCAATTTTGAGGAAGGGGTATATAATCGTGAGCGGATTTTGGGATAATGTAACTAATTTCTTCTTCAAGAATGAAGACGATGAAAATACTGTGGAAGAGGATACCTTACAGCTGGAAGAACCAGGTAAGGCAAAATTCGATGTTCAGCCTGAAAAGCGTGCTGAGCAGCGGCCTGCTCCTGAAAAAAAGCCTAAAAAATCCAATTTGATAGCTGTTCCTTCCCGCAAGAACCCCTCTGACAATCTGGAGATAGTCCTTTTTAAGGCGAACAGTTATGACGACATGCAGGACATCGCCCGTCATATCAAGGAGCGCAAAGTCGCAGTAGTAAACTTCGAGGAAATGGATAAGGATGTGGCCCAGCGTATGGTAGATTTTCTTTCCGGCGCTGTGTTCGCCTTGGATGGCGTTCCCCGTAAAGTCAGCGGCGGCACTTTCATTTTCAGCTGCTCCCAGGTCGATCTTACCGGTAAGATCATGGAGCATGACAGCGATTTCGACGCCGACGACGTTACGGACGACAATCGCTTTTCCTCCAATCAGTGGCTGCGCTCCTGAAAGGCTACAATAATTGATGCTGGCATACACCGTTATCCACACCGTATTCAGAGTATACTATGCTTTGATCATCCTGCGTGTGCTGATGAGCTGGATACAGGTGGGGAACAATCCTATTACCCGTTTCATCTACGAAACTACCGAACCGGTCCTGGGACTATTCCGACGGCTCATTCCTCCCCGGCCCAGTTTTCCGTTGGATCTGTCGCCGATTTTCGCCTACGTGGCTCTGCAGCTGATAGAATCGCTGCTGATCCGTCTGGTACTCTATTTTTAGTGTTTATTTACGTTTTCCGCCGGAATTGTTCCGGCGGTAATCGCTTTGCAATGAGAAGTCTTTAATCAATCGTACTCTGGTAAGAAGAAAGGAACTAACATGGCTGACCAGGAGAAAAAGAACGAATACGGCGCAACTTTGAATCTGCCGCAGACCGATTTTGAAATGCGCGGCAACCTGCCGCAAAAGGAACCGGCTATTCTGGAGCAGTGGAATAAAATGGGCATTTACCGCCGCGTTCTGGAAAAGAACGCCGGCAAGCCAAAATTCATCCTCCATGACGGGCCTCCTTATGCCAACGGCGATATTCATTTGGGCCATGCTTTGAATAAAGTGCTCAAGGATATGATCGTTAAATATAAATCTATGAGCGGTTATGACGCGCCTTACGTGCCCGGCTGGGATACCCATGGTCTGCCTATTGAAACCAAGGCGGTCAATGCTTTGGGCCTGGATCGTCGCAATTCCGATAAGCTGATGTTCCGCGACCGCTGCAAAGAGTTTGCACTGGGCTATGTGGAAACGCAAAAGGAACAGTTCCGTCGTCTGGGCGTGACCGGCGATTGGGATCATCCCTATATCACTCTGTATCCCGATTTTGAAGCTACGCAGATCGGCGCTTTTGCCGAAATGGCCAAGAAAGGCTATGTTTATAAAGGCTTGAAGCCGGTTTATTGGTGCCCGCATTGCGAAACTGCTCTGGCAGAAGCCGAGATTGAATATGCGGATATGAAATCCGCCTCCATTCACGTAAAATTCAAAGTAAGAGACGGCAAGGGTATTCTGCCGGAAGACGCCTACGTGGTCATTTGGACCACTACACCCTGGACCATCCCGTCCAACCTTGCTATTTGCCTGCATCCTGATTTCGATTACGCGCTTATCGCCATTCGCGGCGAAAAGTGGCTGGTAGCTACCGAGATGATCGATTTCTTCCTCAAGGAAGCTGAGATCACCGACGAGTATCAGATTCTTGACCATTGGCGCGGTTCCGAGCTTGAATT
>CAMZIS010000115.1 GCA_947307285.1 uncultured Peptococcaceae bacterium
GTCGCCGTCGTTGCGGGCCATGAGGATGGCGGTCAGGTTGTCCTTGCCCGAGGGCGTATAGGGGATGGAGATGATGAACTCGGCTTTGTTCTCTCCCGGCAGCTTCATGATGTAGTACTGGGAGGTCATGGAGCCTTCTTCCCGGCCGTAGATCTCGTTGGCGATGTCCCAGCGGTCCTCGCTCTGGTAGAAGGTGACCACGTCGGTCATGTGGTACTTGGCGTAGACGTTGGCCTGGACGGTGAACATGTTTTCCGGATAGCGGATGTGGGCCTGCAGGCTCTCCGGCATTTCCTGGAAATCCTTGAACAGCTTGGGATAGATCTTCTGCAGGGTCACGGCGATGGGGTCGTCGCTGTCCACGATATAGTAATCCACGCTGCCGTTATAGGCGTCCACCACTACCTTGACCGAGTTGCGGATATAGTTGGTGCCGTAGCTGTTGTAGGGCTCGGAATAGGGGTAGAACGTGGAGGTGGTGTAGGCGTCGAAGATCCAGAACAGGCCCTCGTCCGTCACCACCACGTAGGGGTCGTCGTCGTAGGCCAGGAAGGGCGCCACCTTATACACGCGCTCTTCGATGTTGCGGTTGATGATGATGCGGGAATCCTTAGTGATGTTGGAGGAGACCAGGATCTGGATATCCCCTTCCCGCAGGGCGAACAGGCAGCGGTTGAACAGGTTCAGCGGGATGCCGGCCTGGCCCGAATACTTGGTGTAGACGTTGCCGGTGTCGCTGGGATAGTCGAATTCCTGCTCGTTGGTGCCCACGATGGAATAGGCGTCGGTATCCTCGCCGAAATAGATGGCCGGGTTGCTGACCGTTATCTCCTCCACCTGGGACACGGGGGGGATGGAATCGATCAGCATGTCCGGCTGGCCGGAGGCGGTGACCTTGTCCACCCGGGACAGGGTGATGCCGTAGCCGTGGGTGTATTTCAGGTGGGTGTTGAGCCAGGAATCGGAGATGGCGGTCTCATCCAGTTCGCGGGCGGAGAGATAGGCCTGGGTGTATTCGCCGTTGATCATATAGCGGTCCACGTCCGAGTCGTTGAAGTTGTAGTACAGGCGGATGGACTGGGCCTGGTTGTAATACTTCAGCACCGGGGCGTAGTCGTTGATGCGGATGTTGGCGATGGTCTCCGGATTGGCCAGTATATCGTCCACGCCCAGACGGTAGCTGACGTTGTAATCGTCGATGTCGATGTCGTCCAGGTCGTAGGCGTAGCGGGTGAAATCTATATTGCTTTGCAGGTAGGGATGTTCCTTGTTGATCTCGTCGGGCACCACGATGAGGGACTGCACGCCCCAGGCGGCCACGGCGCCCAGCACGTACACGCCTACCATGACCACGGGCACGGTGAGCACGGTGCGCAGCTTACGCCGGTTGAGGCCGATGACGAAGAGCACGGCGGCGGCGATGGCCAGGACCATGAGCAGGCGGTACTGCCACAGGGTGACGTTGATGTCGGTGAAGCCCGCGCCGTAGACGATGGAGGAAGAATCGGAATAGAGCAGGGTGAACTGCTTGAGGTAGAAGTGCAGGCTGACCATGAGGAAGAAGATCACGCCCAGCACCTTGAACTGGAAGCCGGCCACGGAGAGCAGCTTGTCCAGAGCTTCCCTGCTGAACAGGGTCTGGCCCGCGGGCTTGGGCGGGGGCGTGGGCGCGCCCTGGCCGCCGAAGGGATTGCCGCCGCCGAACAGGCTGCCGAAGATGCCGCCGGCGCCGGGGCCCATGGCGTTGTTCATGTTGCGCTGTTCCTGCTGCCAGCGGGCGCGCTTAGCCACATATTCGGCGTAGGCTTCCTGATAGGCCTGATATTCCTCGTCGGACACCTGCTCGTAGAACTGGGGCTTGCGCAGGCGCAAAAGCACCAGATAGAACAGGACGTTCACCACGGCGAAGCCCAGCACGATATAGATGAGCATGCCGTTGATCTTCTGCCAGAATTCCAGGCGGAAGATGTAGAAGGACACGTCCTTGGCAAAGACAGGGTCGGCGATGTTGAAATCCGTGCTGTTGAAGAACTGCAGGATCTGGAACCACAGCCGGTTGGCCACCCTAAAGCCGGTGATCAGGCCGAAGAGGGCGGAAAGGCCCAAAGCGGCCAGGTTCACTGTCTTTTCCGGCTCGCTGCGCAGGTAGCCGCCGATCTTTTTGTAGTAGTTCCGCTTCATGGCCATCAAATACACATAGCACAGGGCGGTGATGATGATGAAGGCGGGCAGGCCGTAGAGCAGCTCGGTGGTGAGCTTTTTCAGGAAAACGGACACGTAGCCCAGCTCGGCGAACCACAGCCAGTCCGTGATGAAACGGGTCAGGGCGATGGCCAGAGCCAGGACCACCAGGATGATGATGAGCACTGTCCATTTGGTGGAGAGCTTCTTTTTCAAATCGGGTACTCCTTTCGCTGCGTCGATATCCCGGTCGGTACTGCAATATCATATATTATATCATATAATCGCCGCTTATAAAACAATTATTGCCGCCGAACAAAAAAGAGCTTTGACTCAGTCAAAGCTCTCTTCGTATACCGTCCCGCCTATTTATGTATGAAGAGCACTCCCATGCAGCCGGGTCCGCAGTGGCTGGAGATGGTGCAGCCGGAATGGGTGATGCAGATCTCGTCGAACTCGCGCAGGGAGCGGACCGTGTCCTCGGCCAGCCGCAGCAGGCCTTCGTCCAGGCCGGAATGGGTGATGAAGATGCGCTTTTCGTCTATCTCGCCGCCGGCGGTAAGCCGGTCTTTGATGTATTCGCACATGCACTTGGCAAAGGCGCCGCGGTATTTCTTGCTCACCGTCATTTTACCGTCCCGCACCAGGATGGAGGGGCGCAGCTTCAGCACGTTGGCGCCCAGGGCCGCCAGAGAGGAGCAGCGGCCGCCTTTACGCAGGTAATCCAGGCGGCTCAGGATGAAGCTGGCGTCTACTTTAGGGGCCAGCTCATTCAGGCGCTCCACGATCTTTGGGGCGGGCAGGCCGGCTGCCGCCATTTCGACAGCCGCCAGCACCATATGGCCGTGGCCGGTGGACAGGTTGCGGGAATCCACCACGTAAACGTTGTCGAAATCCGCCGCCGCGGCGCAGGCGTTCTGATAGCAGGAGGAAAACTCCGCCGACAGGCAGAGGTGGATGATGAAATCGTTATCTTTGGCAAAGCGGGAGAAAAACTCCGTATATTCCGCCGGGTTGATGGCCGCGGTCACCGGCAGCTGGCCGCCGGCATCCACGTGGGCGTAGATGTCGGCCGGGGTGGCGTCCACGCCGTCCAGATAATTGCTCCCGCCCATGGCCACGTGCAGGGGGATGAGGCTGATACCGTATTTCGTGAGCTGCTCCGGGCTGAGGTCGCAGGTACTGTCAGAGGTGATCTTCCAACTCATACGCTTCTCCGTTCGGGGAATTGGGCATTAAGCTTTAAGTAAAAAATGAAAGCTTAATAAAAAAATTATAATTCATAGTTTATCCCGCGTCAAGACGCGCCGGGCCAAAAACGATCGCCGCCGGGCCGGCCCATCCTCCCCGCTCTTGCGGGACGCGCGTAATTATAGTAAAATATAACAGGCCGCGAAAAAAGGCGGCAAAAAGAACGCACGAGGCTATTATGACGCAAACGCCAACGGGCGTGCCGGGCTCCCTCCCCCTCGCCGAAGAAGCAAACCCGATCCATACGCCGCCGGACGGTCTGGCGTCCATCCTGATCGCCGAATACGAAAACATGCACAGCCGGGTCTTCCAGCAGATGGCCAGCTTCGAATCTTCCAACGTGAAGATACTCATGCTCTACGGCGTACTGCTCTATTTCGGGGTCAGCAACTACACGGACCCGGCCCCCTATCTGCAGACCTTTGTGGACATCATCTTTTTCGTGCTCTACCCGGTGCTGCTGGCCGGAGTGGCCGCCCTCACCGTGGCCAACATGGGCAAGATCATGATCCTGGGCGACTATCTGATGATCATCGAAAACAAGATCAACAAGGCCTACGCCGACGAAGCGCTGCTGTGCGGCTTCCGCAAGGATCATTTCGAATACGTCATGGGCTGGGAATACTGGCGGCTGAAATACGGCAACAATAAAAAAGGCAACGCCTACACCGAAGCCACCCTGGGCATGGCCATCATCATCCTGGAGGTGGCCGCCACCGTCATCTGCGCCGTCATCCGCATGAAATACCTGCGGAGCAGCCTGCCGGAGCACGTGGGCCGGGCCTGGCTCATGCTGGGCGTCTCCATCTTCCTGTTGGTCTGCGTCCTGGTCTGGGGCGCCAACAAGTACCTGACCCACCGTAAAGAAGCCCTGGCCCGGGCCGAGCATTTCTACAATCCCCTGCAGCACAAGTTCACCGACATCCCGGACGAGGAGATCGTCCAGG
The DNA here is from genome assembly GCA_947307285.1 of uncultured Peptococcaceae bacterium. Classification (GTDB taxonomy): domain Bacteria; phylum Bacillota; class Dehalobacteriia; order UBA4068; family UBA4068; genus CALXSV01. The sequence continues at coordinate 4,380 of CAMZIS010000115.1, forward strand.
ACGATCCGGCAGGTAC
>CAMZIS010000116.1 GCA_947307285.1 uncultured Peptococcaceae bacterium
CCGGTCATGCCATAAATGCCATTATTGATAAAGAAGGTGGTGAACTTTTCTCCGCGGGCTGCAGCATGGATGATCTCGCCCATGCCTATGGAGGCCAGGTCGCCGTCGCCCTGGTAGGTAAAGACGAATTTTTCAGGCTGGGCGCGGCGGATACCGGAGGCCACTGCCGGCGCGCGTCCGTGAGCGGATTCGCACATATCCACGTTCATGAACTGATGGGCGACGATCGAGCAGCCGATGGGGGTAACGCCGATGGTCTGCTCCAGCAGGCCTGCTTCTTCCAAAGATTCCATTATGATGCGGTGAGCAACGCCGTGGGTGCAGCCCGGGCAATAGCTGGTATCAACCGGCAGCATGCCTTTCGTTATGGTAAATACCGGTTTCATTTCAGCGCACCTCCTTCAGCTGAGCGATAGTTTTTTCCACTACCTCGATGGAGGTGGGGACGATGCCGCCGGTGCGGCTGATAAGGCCAACCGGGAGCCGGCCGTTGACTGCCATTTTAACGTCAGTGAGCATCTGCCCCATGGACAGCTCGACGCTGATGACCTTCTTGGTCTTGGCAAAATCTATGGCGTCGAAAGCCTTGTTCGGGAAGGGCCATAGGCTGATAGGCCGGATCAGGCCTGCCTTGATGCCACGCTCAGCCAGGAGCTCGATGCTCTCGTTGACCAGACGCGCTACTGTGCCGAAGGCCACGAACACCACGTCTGCGTCCTCAAGACCGCTGGCCTCATAACGGACCTCATCACGTTCCATGGCTTCGTATTTCTTGAAGATGTCTTCGACGTGCTTTTCCAGTTCATCCGGCTTCAGGAGCAGGGATTTGATGACGTTGCGATGACCCTTGGCCGTACCGGAAAGAGCCCAGGGCTTAGCTTTGGGGATATCCTCGCTCTGCAGCTGTTCCCGCTGGGGCGGGAGCACCACCGGTTCCATCATCTGCCCCATCATGCCGTCAGCCAGGATCATGACCGGATTACGGTATTTATCGGCCAGCAGCGGCGCTTCGTAAATAATGTCTACCGCTTCCTGGATATTGGACGGGGCAAAGCACAGCATATGATAGTCGCCGTTGCCGCCGCCGCGGGTGCACTGATAATAGTCGGCCTGGCCAGGCTGGATGCCGCCGACGCCGGGGCCGCCGCGGGACACGTTGAGGAAGGTTACCGGCACTTCGGCGGAGCACAGGAAGGACATGCCCTCCTGCATCAGGGCGATACCCGGAGAAGAAGATGAAACGAACACACTGCCGCCGGCCGCGGCACAGCCATAGGCCGCATTAACGGAAGAAAGCTCGCTTTCCGCCTGGAAAAAGGTTCCGCCGCGCTTCTTCAGCTCGCGGCTCATATATTCCGGGATCTCGCTTTGAGGAGTGATCGGGTAACCGAAATAGTAACGGCAGCCGGCTAAAATAGCAGCTTCGGCATAGGCTTCGTTGCCTTTCATCAGTACTTTTTCGCTCATTCCGCATCGCCCTCCTCTCTGGCAAAAATCTCGATGCAGCAATCGGGACAGACCAAAGCGCAGCTGGTGCAACCGATGCAATCTTCCATCTTTTCGGCGGCTACGCCGGCCGGACGGTAGCCCAGACGGTTGACTGCCGGCTGCATGGCGATGATCTTCTTCGGGCAGGCATTGGCGCACAGCTCGCAGCCCTTACATTTGTCCCGGTTGAACTTGACGATAAACTTGGACATGTCTTCTCCTTTCCGCAAAACGTGATAGAGTGTATATTTAACAAAAACCTGATATCAATACTTATCGAGCCAGGAAGGACGCATATACAGGCCTAAAGGCATGGCCCAGGGCCCTATATCGTGCAGATCTTCGGCTTTGACCAGCGGGGCGGGATAACAATCGCAATAAACGGGCAGAGCCAGTTTTCGACCCAGCTCCTCGCAGAAACGATGTCCGCGGGTCACGTCGTCCGCGTCTGTCTCCCGCAGCAAATGGCAGTTGTTGATCAGACCGTCCAGAGGCAAGCCTGTAGCATATTCGATGGCCGCCAAGTGTTCCATGGCCCCCTCTATGGTCCGGGTCTCCGCACGGCTGGCGTTAACAACGGCCAGCATCAGGTGCTGGTCCATCTGGAAATACTTGCGGAACTGATGCAGCACCAGGGCACCGGCGTCGTTACCGCCGAAATCCACTATGACGCGGCATCCCTCGTCTTCTAACGGCCCCCGTGCGGCGGCGGACAAAGCGGGCAGCTCAGCAGTGATCTCGCAGTCGTAAGCAGAGCCGATGACTCTTATGCCGAGCGTCTCCAATTCCTCTTTCCGTTCCCGTGAGCGGAAGTAAGGATTGGCGATATCCAGATCGACCAATGCAAGACGGGGGTATTCTCTGTCCCCTTCCTTTGCCAGCAGATTTGCCAGCGACACGGAGAATTCGGTCTTGCCGCTGCCGTAGTGTCCGGTCACGGCGATTATGCGTTTATCCAAAGGTTTGATAAACATAGTATCCCTTTAAAAAAGCTCTGTTCCGCTAAGAACAGAGCTCAGATGAAGCAAACACCTAAGATATTCTTAGTGGCAGGAATTTAGACCGACTAATCAGCAGGCTAAGCCACAGGCTCAGGATGACGTCAGCTACATATAAAACAAAAAGACGTACGCTCAGCGCACGCCCATCCAGCAGACCCTTTTCCATGGCATCACAAGAAGCGCCGGTACGGGCGGCGCGAGAACTGCTATGGCGCTTGGAATTGGTGGAGCCGGTCATTAGAAAGTAGCCTGATCCTTTTAAACATAAATATATTACACCTTAACACCAAACGGTAGACTTGTCAATAGCTGCGGCAATAATCATCATTATTTATATATCACGCATGGCCGCAGTCCTGAAAAATAATTTTGCAAAACAGTTGACAAGCCGCAGACATGATGTTAAAATGTCAGCAATTACATAGACAAAGGCAATGACGAAGACGGTCGGGCAGATAAGCTCGCAGAGAGCCGGCGTTTGGTGGGAAGCCGGCAGTAAGTTTGTCCAGGACCTATCACTTCTGAGCTGAAGTTCTGAAAGACGCTTATGCGGCAATTAGGAGCTTACGTGACACTGCGTTAACGTGACGGGCTTGTTGGAGCCTTGAGGTGGTGCGTTCGATACGCGCAATTTGAGTGGTACCGCGGGTTTATACTCGTCTCAAAGTTTTGTTTGAGGCGGGTTTTTTGTTTTCCGTCAACATTTTTATCAGGAGGTTCATATGACTCTCAACAACGACTCTTCGCAATACCTTCAGGAGACTGCCTCCCGTATCCATGAACTGCGGGAGATCTACGGCTACTCCACCGAGGAGATGGCGCGTCTAACCGAGATCGACGAAGGATTGTATCTGCGCTACGAATCAGGACAGGAGGATCTCCCCTTCACCTTCATCCACAAATGCGCTCTCGCTTTCGGCGTTGAGATCATTGACCTGATGGAGGGACGCTCCACCCGTCTGACCTCCTATACCGTGACCCGGAAAGGCGGCGGAGTCACCACCGCCCAGGAAGACGGCATCCTGATCAAAAACATGGCTCCCCTGTTCAAGAAAAAGATCGCCGAGCCTTATTGGGTCAAATACGATTATTCCGAAGCGCAGCAGAATGCGCCCATCCATACTACCACTCATAAGGGGCAGGAATTCGATTTGGTTATCGAGGGCAAGCTGAAAGTCCAGGTCGGCGATCACACCGAGATACTGGAGGAAGGCGATTCCATCTACTACTCCTCCTCTACCCCTCACGGCATGATAGCCATGGACGGCAAGGACTGCACCTTCCTGGCTGTGATCCTGCCCGGCGAAGAGACCGATCAGCATGAGCTGGCCGAGACCATCACCGCCAACCGCCATGTGGATCATCTGCTGGTGGAAGAATTCGTCACTCCAGTAGAAAACGACAATGGTTTCCTGCAGAGCATATCTTTCCAGAACACTGAACGTTTCAATTTCGCCTTCGATATCGTTGACGGCCTGGCGGAAAAGAGTCCGGATAAACTGGCCATGCTCCACGTGGATACGGACGGAGTCACCGAACGCCGCTTCACCTTCAGCGACATGAAGCGTTTGTCCAACCGGGCCGCCAACTATTTCAAATCCCTGGGCATCCGCCCCGGCGACAAAGTCATGCTGGTACTGCGCCGAAACTGGGAATTCTGGCCTACCATCCTGGGCCTGTGCAAGTTGGGCGCCATAGCCATCCCCGCCACGGATCAGCTGCTGGAAAAAGACTATGTCTACCGCTTTGACGCGGCCGACGTCAGCGCAGTCATCGCCACCGGCTTCGGCAAAGCCCACGAGCATATCGACGCAGCCATCAGCGAGGATTCCCCGGTGCGCATCAAGATCATGGCCGGCATGAACGGCCGTGAGATCGAAGG
>CAMZIS010000117.1 GCA_947307285.1 uncultured Peptococcaceae bacterium
CGGGCGGCATAAGGACGCCGCGGTCTGCTGCGATCCCGCCTGCTGCCAGGCCTGGCGGGACCCGCTGGAGCTGCAGGAGGCGGACCGGGAAAAGGTGGCGTCCGCGGTGGAGTCCACGGCCGGCCTCGCTTTATATTACGATGGGAAACTGGCGGAGACCCCTTTTTGCTCCTGCTGCGGCGGCCGCACGGAAAGCGCCGCCGCGGTCTGGGGCGGGGTGCGGCCCTGGCTGGTCAGCGTGGACTGCCCTTATTGCGGCCACGCCCCCCGCTTCGCCTCCTGCCGCGTGTTCGACCTGGAGGAGGCCGCGGCACTGCTTTCCTGCGGTCCGGAAGAGCTGCGGCAGATGAAGCTGCTGGGCTACACCGGCGGCGGCCGGGTGGACAAAGTCGAGCTGGGTGGCCGTGTGCTCACCGGCCGGGAGGTCCGCTCCGCCCTGGGCCTTGATTCCGCCGCTTTCGCCTGGCTGATCCAGGGCGGCCGCATCACGGTGGCCACGGTGGGCTTCGGTCACGGCGTGGGCCTGTGCCAGTACGGGGCGGACGGCATGGCGGCCGCGGGCTATGACTGCCGGCAGATACTGGCCCGTTATTATCCGGGCTGCGAGACGGGGAAAGCGTATTAGGGCAGCTTCTTACAGTATTTGCCCTCTGACGGCGGCTATTGTAAAAAAAGTGTTTTTTATGTTATTATAAGATTTAGAGCTTTTACGGCTTTCGGCCGCAAAACGGAAAAAATATTTTTTCCATCTTCGGTTTTTTCTGCAAGTTTTCCGCACCTGCCCGTGTATTTATTATGGACGGAGAGGGTATAATGCCCGAACGCACTGACGAACAATTAGTGACTCTGGTCCTCAACGGACGCACCGAGTCCTTCCAAATATTGGTCGAGCGTTACCAGAAGCAGGTCTTTTCCCTGGCCTACCGTCTGTGCGGCGATTACGACGAGGCCCAGGATCTGGCCCAGGAGTCGTTCATCCGCATCTACCAGGAGCTGCCCCGCTTCGACGTGTCCCGCCGCTTTTTCCCCTGGATGTACCGGGTGGCTCATAACGCCTGCGTCAACCAGCTGCAAAAGCGCCCGCGGGACCTGTCCTCCATCGACGACAGCTTCGACCTGTCCGACGAGAACGATCCCTCCTCCCGCCCCGACCAGGCTTACGCCCGGCAGGAACGCATCCGCACCGTGCAGGAGGCCATCGCCGCCCTGCCGGAAAACTACCGCCTGCCCCTGGTGCTGAAATATCTGCGCCACATGAGCTATCAGGAGATAGCCGACCAGCTGGAGCTGCCGGTATCCACCGTTGAGACCCGCCTGTTCCGGGGCCGCAACATGCTGAAAAAAGCCCTGGCCGCTTACATGGAAGACACTGACTGAGCATTACCGCTCTGGTTTAAGGAGTTTTTAGCCGCTATGGATCACAGCAAGTTCGAATCGCTGATCCAAAAGCATATCGACAACGCCCTGTCCCCGGCTGAGGAAGAGCAGCTGACGCAGCACCTGGACGAGTGCCCGGACTGCGCCGCTTTGCTGCGCGATCTGACCCGTCTGGACGACCTGCTGGCCGCCGAGCTCACCGAAGTGGAGCCGCCGGCCGGTTTTGCCGCGTCCGTCATGTCGGCCCTGCCCGCCGCGGAGCCGAAGCGCCGCCGTCCCTTCTATCTGCTGTGGGGCTCCGTGGCTGCCGCCATCCTGCTGCTGCTGGCCGGCATCAGCGGTTTCTTCCATCAGGGCGACACCCTGGCTCCTCCGCCGGAAGTGGCCACTGACGAGGAAGAAGCGGAACGGCCCGAGCTGTTCCTGCCCAACGCGCCTCAGGTGGCGGATAACGATGCCGCCGCGGATGAGAAAGAGGACGCGGCCTCTACCGACGAAGACAAAGAAAATAAAGAAGATAAACAGGACGCCAAGCCCGAAGCGAACCAGCAGCCCGCGGGAGACGAAAACGAGCTGGACCAGCCCGCTCCCACCTACAGCGGCGAACATGAGCTGCCCACCGTGGCCTCCCGCAGTTACGCCTCCGGCGCTTATTCCATGGTCACTCTGGCTTCCGTGGCCAACTGCGACGCCCTGCGGCCGCAGGTCTACGGCTCGGTGGTCAACTTCTACGTCAACCTGGACGGCAGCTATCTGCAGTGGCAGGTCAACGCCGACGGTTCCGGCAACGCAGTGTTCCTGGGCGAATGCGGCGGTCTGCCCGGCCTTCCCGGCGTGGGCCAGTATCACTGCGACGAAGCGGGCCGTGAATGGTATTCCGCCTCTTACGGCTCCTATACCGCGGAAAACACCGATTCCGGTCTGCTGCTCAACGGCGAGACCGTGGCGCCCGGCGGCGGCTATTTGCTGAGCTGGGCCGGGGACGGCAACAAGTTCTTCTTCAGCGACGGCAGCGGCCGCCTCTACCTCTACTATCCGGCGGAAGGCATGCTGCTGGACGTGGGCGCCTATGCCAGCAGCGCCGAATGGTACGGCGTGAACAATATCGTCCTGGCCGCCTACGACAGCGCCACCGGCTATGACAGCATCTTCCGCATCAGCGTTCCCTGATCGGAGCCGGTATCAAACAGCTCTCTCCTTCGCCCCCGTTTCGGGGGCTTTTTCATTGGCTTATCGCGGGAGGTATTGTCAAAAAAGCCGCGAATACCTTTTATTAAGAAGCTATTATATGAGCGGAGGCGATGGTTTTGCAGCCCTGGCAGGAGCATTTGGACGAAGTATTGGGCGAGGTTTTGCTGGATGAGGAGACTCTGGCGAAACGCATCGCGGAACTGGGCGAGCAGATCACCCGGGATTATGAGGCCGCCAACACGCAGGAGCTGGTCATCGTCGGCATCCTTCGCGGTTCGGTGGTCTTCCTCTCCGATCTGATCCGCCATATCCAGCTGCCGCTGATCCTTGATTTCATGGCGGTCAGCAGCTACACCAAAGGCACCAAGACTTCCGGCGTGGTGCGCATATTGAAAGACCTGTCCACCGCCATCGACGGCAAGGACGTGCTCATCGTGGAGGACATCGTGGATACGGGCCTCACCCTGAAGAACCTGGGTGAGATCCTGACCGCCCGTCATCCCCGTTCCCTGCGCATCTGCACCCTGCTGGACAAGCCCTCCCGCCGCACCTGCGAGGTGATGGTGGATTACCGGGGCTTCGAGATCGAGGACAAATTCGTCATCGGCTTCGGTCTGGATTATGACGATATGTACCGCCACCTGCCCTTTGTGGGCGTGCTCAAGGCGGACGCCGTGGAATAGCGTAAACAGGGCGGCGGTCCTTTTTCCGCTGCCGATCACATAAAAAAGGGGTTGGTCATATTGCCTAAGGTATCCTGGGACCAGGCCAAGGCCGCAAGCGAGCGCCTGCTGCAGGCGGCGGAGCCTTTCAGTGAAAGCGTGTTCAGCCGTTTCGGCCGCAGTCCCGGCGTATACGTGTTCGTTTACAGCGGTTCCCAGCTGGGCGGCTCCCTGTGGGGCGAGCCCAAGCCCGCTATCGTCTATCTGGGCCACAACGGCGAGGACAGCCGGCGGCACTGGCTGGACGATACCGGCGTGTCCACCGTGCGCCGTTCTCTGGCGGCCCTGCTGGCCGGGGATCTGCCGCTGACCGCCGTGCCCAACGAGGAGGCTCAGGGCGAGGACCGTTTTTTGAATTACGCTCTGGATGAGGAAAGCGAAAGTCGTCTCACCGCCTGGATGAAGGAGAACCTGCGTCTGGCCTTCCTGGACACGGAGGCCGAGGCGGTGGAGGACTGGTACCGGGCCCTGCTGGAGTACAACACTCCTTTGCTGGTGCTGCGTAACAACCCGATGAACAGCGCCGGCCCCCAGATCAAGCTCTACCGCAGCCGGCTGGCTGAGCAGGCGGCGGGCCGCAGCGCGGAATAGTCCGCACCCGAAAACAACGACAGCAAAAAACAGCGCGTTTACCGCCGGATCCGGCGGCAGACGCGCTGCGCTGCTTTATATGGAGATTGCGGTCCGCTTTCAGTTGAACAGGTAATCCAGCGGGTCCACGGCCTGGCCCTGCTGCAGTAAAGAGAAGGTCAGCTGTCCGCCGGCGCAGGCGCCCACCGGGTCGCCCAGGGAGACCGGGTCGCCCAGGGCCACGTCGATCTGGGACAGGCCCTGATAGACGCTGGTAAAGCCGCCGCTGTGAGCGATCTCCAGCCGGTAGAGGCCGTTTTCGCTGCCCAATGCCTGCACCGTGCCGGCCGCCGCCGCCCGCACCTTCTGCCCGGCGCTGCCCTGGATGAGGATGCCCCGCTGGTTCGCGTCCGTGGCCGCGGCCGCCAGATCGCTGACCACCACGCCGGAGGCGGGAGCCGTGAATTTGGGCGTGG
>CAMZIS010000118.1 GCA_947307285.1 uncultured Peptococcaceae bacterium
CTATCTGGCCGGGGTGGCCGTGTTCGTGCTTTCCCAGACCAGCGGCAGCGTCCATGACCAGCAGGTGCTGATCAAATACCGGGAAAAGTATCACGAATATCTGGTGTGATTTCCCCGGTTCTCCTTCTATGTTTATCTTTCCCCGTCTGTAAATAGACCGCAAAGGGAGGTCTGCAAGAACATGGCATATCCCGACATCATCGGCAAAAGCGTGCCCCGGGTGGACGCCCGGGACAAAGTCACCGGCGCCGCCAAATATACCGCCGATCTGTGCCCGGCAAACGCCCTTGTAGCGCGGGTGCTGCACAGCACGGTGGCCCACGGTCTGGTGCGCGCGGTGGATATCTCCGAAGCGGAGAAGGTCCCAGGCGTGGAAAAGATCGTCACCTGCTTCGACGTGCCGGACATCGGCTTCCCCACCGCGGGCCATCCCTGGTCCACGGAGATCAGCCATCAGGATATCGGCGACCGCCGCCTGCTCAACCGCCACGTGCGCTATATCGGCGACGACGTGGCCGCCGTGGTGGCCGTGGACGAGGTGGCTGCGGCCCGGGCCCTGCGCCTGATCCGGGTGGAATACGAGGAGCTGCCCGCCTATACCGACGTGAGCTCCGCTTTGGCTCCGGACGCCCTGCCCCTGCACGAGGAAGTGAGCGATTCCAACATCGTCAAGCAGCACATCTACGAGGCGGGCGATCTTGACGCCGTGCGCAGCCGCGCGGACCTGCGCCATTTCCGTCACACCTACCGCACCCAGCCCGCCCAGCACTGCCACATTGAAAGCGCCACCTCCTTCGCCTGGATGGAGGGGGGCAAGATCTGCGTGGTCTGCTCCACCCAGATCCCCCACATCATGCGCCGGGTCATCGGCCAGGCCCTGGGCCTGCCCTGGGGCAGCATCCGGGTGATAAAGCCCTACATCGGCGGCGGCTTCGGCAACAAGCAGGACGTGCTCTACGAGCCTCTGAATGCTTATCTCAGCTATATCATGGGCGGGGCCTGCGTGCGGCTGGAGATCAGCCGCGAGGAGGTCTTCACCTCCACCCGCCAGCGTCACGCCGAGGAATTAGATTATCAGGCCTGGGTGGACGATAAGGGCCGCCTCATGGGCCGGGACGTGCTGGTGCTGGCTCAAAACGGGGCCTACGCCTCCCACGGCCACGCCATCTGCGCCAATTCCTCCACCGTGCTCAGGGACATCTACAACGACGAGCTGGCCACCCGCACCGAGGCCAAAACCGTCTATACCAATACCGGCACCGCCGGGGCCATGCGGGGCTACGGCATCCCCCAGGCCTGCTTCGCCGCGGAATGCATGATGGACGACATCGCCCTTGAGCTGGGGATGGACCCCATCGAGATCCGTAAGCTCAACATGATGCGGCCCGGCTTCGTGGACCCGGGTACCGGCATCGCCTGCAACAGCTACGGCCTGGCCGACTGCATCGAAAAGGGCCGGGAGCTCTCCCGCTGGGACGAAAAGCGGGCCCGCTATGCCAAGCCCCAAAGCGGCAATATCCGTCGGGGCATAGGCATGGGCATCTTCACCTACAAGACCGGCGTTTACCCCATCTCTCTGGAGACCGCCTCCGCCCGTCTGGTGCTGAACGAGGACGGCACGGCCCAGCTGCAGCTGGGCGCCACCGAGATCGGCCAGGGCGGGGACACGGTGTTCTGCCAGATGGCCGCCGCCGCTTCCGGCCTGGATTTCGAGCGCATCCACATCGTCAGCTTCCAGGATACGGATACCGCTCCCTTCGACACCGGTGCCTACGCCTCCCGCCAGACCTACGTCACCGGCAAGGCCATCAAAAAGTGCGGCGAGCTGTTCCGGCAGAAGCTGACGGAACGGGCCGCGGCCCGCTTCCACCGCCCGGCGGAGGAGCTTACCGTCGCCGGCGACCGCATCGCGGATAGATCCGGCGCCACCGTGGTCACTCTGGCCGACCTGGCCGAGGACGCCTTCTACGCCCTGGACGGCAGCGAGCACATCACGGCGGAGGTCACCTCTCACTGCACGGACAATACCTTCGCCTTCGGCTGCTGCTTCGCCGAGGTGGAGGTGGATCTGGCCCTGGGCCGGGTCAAGGTGCTGGACCTGATCAACGTCCACGATTCCGGCACCCTCATCAATCCCGCTCTGGCCGCCGCCCAGGTGGAAGGCGGCATGAGCATGGGCCTGGGCTACGCCCTGTCCGAGGAGATGCTCTATAACGGCGAGGGCCGGCTGCTGAACGGCACCCTGCTGGACTACAAGCTGCCCACCGCCTTGGACGTGCCCGATCTCAAGGCCGAATTCGTCGTCACCGACGACCCCACCGGGCCCTTCGGCAACAAGGCCCTGGGCGAACCGCCGGCCATCCCGGTGGCCCCGGCCATCCGCAACGCGGTGCTGCAGGCTACGGGTGTGGCCTTCAACGAGCTGCCGCTGGAGCCCAAGCGCCTGGTGGCCGCCTTCAGCGAAAGGGGGCTGATCTGATGTTCGACTTTGAAAATATCGTCCTCGCCGCCTCGGTGGAGGAGGCCGTGGCGGCCCTTTCCGCCAACGAGAAGGCCATCGTCATCTCCGGCGGCACCGACGTGCTGATCAAGATACGCGAAGGCAAGCTGGCCGGCTGCGATCTGGTGTCCATCCACGACATCCCCGAGCTGCACGGCGTCAGGCTCACGGAGGACGGCTGCATCCACATCGGCCCCACCACCACCTTCGCGGAGCTGACAAATTCCCCCGTCATCATGGAGCGCATCCCCGTGCTGGGCCGGGCCGCCGATACGGTGGGCGGGCCCCAGATCAGGGCCATGGGCACCGTGGGCGGCAATATCAGCAACGGCGTCACCTCCGCCGATACCGCCACCACTCTGCTGAATCTGGAAGCGGAGCTGACCCTGACCTCTCCTGCGGGCGAGCGCAGGGTCAACGTCAACGACTACTACCTGGGCGCGGGCCGGGTCTGTCTGGACCACGCCGAGCTGCTCACCGACATCTGCGTCAAACCTGAGAATTATCAGGGCTTCGGCGGCTGCTACATCAAATACGCCATGCGCAACGCCATGGATATCGCGACTTTGGGCACCTCCTGTCTGGTGAAGCCGGGCAAAGGCGGCGTGATCGATACTCTGCGTCTGGCCTTCGGCGTGGCCGCTCCCGTGCCCATGCGGGCCCGCAATACGGAGCAGGCCCTGACCGGCAAGAGCTACGCGGAGGCGCTGGAGGAGATAGCAGGGCTGGTCAGAGGGGAGATAACCCCTCGCACCAGCTGGCGGGCGAGTCGTGAGTTCCGTCTGCAGATCGCCGGCGAAAACGCCCGCCGGGCGCTGGAAGCCGCCTGGGCGGAAGCGGGAGGTGAAGTCTGATGCTGCAAATCATCAAGCTTACGGTCAACGGCAAGCCCTGCGAGATCGCGGTGGACCGGCGCTGGTCCCTGGCTGAGGCCCTGCGTCAGGCTCTGGGTCTGACCTCGGTGAAAAAGGGCTGCGAAGTCGGGGAATGCGGCGCCTGCACCGTGCTGGTGGACGGAAAGGCCGTCGATTCCTGCCTCTACCTGGCCCTGTGGGCCGAGGGCAAAAGCGTGGTCACGGTGGAAGGGCTGAAGTCCGGCGACAACGACCTGCACCCCATCCAGAAGGCCTTCATCGAGGAATGCGCCGTGCAGTGCGGCTTCTGCACTCCCGGCCTCATCATGTCCGCGGTGGAGATCGTGGGCGAGGGCAGGGTCTATTCCCGGGACGAGCTGCGCAAGCTTCTCTCCGGCCATCTCTGCCGCTGCACCGGCTACGAAAATATCCTCAACGCGGTGGAGCGGGCCGTCAGGGAAATTAACGGCTGAACCTGATGATTTAAAGGAGGAGACCATGAAAAAAGCGCTGCTCCTGTTGTTCATCCTCATGCTGGCTGCGGTCTGCGCCGCCTGCGGCGGCACTCGGGACGTCAGCATCGATTACGGCGCCTCCGAGCTCTATACCCAAGAGGATATGGATCCTGCCATCGCTTTGATCGAAAAGGAATTCAAAGACTGGAAGGGCTGCGAGCTGCACAGCATCAGCTACGCCGGGGATCAGTGCCAGTCCGCCGATACCGTGGACTGGATGAACCAGCTCAAGGAAGGCCAGAACATCTCCGGCCCCGAATTTACGCAGGTCATCTGCTTTGTGAGCGATTTCCATTCTCCGAAAAACTCCGCTGACGCTCAGGCCTTCAACGTGGATCAGGAATACACCGACTGGCAATGGTGGCTGGCCCGGAGCGACGGCGGCAAGTGGAAGCTGCTTACCTGGGGCTATTAAGACAGAAACAAGACCATAAACAATAAGACCCTGCTTTG
>CAMZIS010000119.1 GCA_947307285.1 uncultured Peptococcaceae bacterium
GCTGTTCCACCGTGTCCACCCCGTCCAGATCCGGCAGCAGCAGGCCCCGGCGGCCACCGCGGGAAACGATGACGCCGTAGCGTTTCACGTCCAGCTGGTCCATGGAAGATATATTCTCGGCCTCGCCCAGCACGTCCACGCTGATCTCCAGCCAGGGCAGCTCCTCCCGCCGTACAGGCATGAAACGGGGATCGCGGGAACAGGCGCTGACGGCGTTTTGGATGATCTCTCTGGCCAGACAATCGGCAGTGGGAGCGATGGTGCCGATGCAGCCCCGCAGCTGGCCGTGCTCATGCAGGGAGACGAAGGCTCCGGCCCGGCGTTCAAGCAGCTCGGCGGGAAGGCCTTGAGGCACATCTATGGTCTCTCTGCGAATGACGTATGCTTCCAGCGATTCCCGGGCTAAACGGACCCAGGCGTCTTCACCGCTTTTTCTGGCAGACAGTTCTCCTGCCAGACGCTGCATATGCTGATCGAGAAAATGCCTATCGCCGTCTGGGCCTTCCGGATAGAAAGTGCAGATACCGTAGCCAACGCCGGTCACGTCCTCATGGGAAAGCACGCTGGCGCGCACGGCCGTGCCGTCCCAGACACCGGCCATGATAGTGAAAGAACGGTGGCCGCATTCCGCTGCCCGTTCGCAAAAGGCCTCGTCAAAATCCAGCAACTCGCCAAAAGCGGCACGAACGCAGACGTCCATGATGCGGGCGTCATATTGCGGTCCCTCCGGCGCGAAGCCGTAAGGGCCGTGGGGCTGCAGCTTATGTGAAAGATCGCCGCTGGCCACAAATACCACGCGTTTGCCGGTCTCATCCACAGCTTCCCGGATAAGCTGGCCCAGGAGATAATGGTCGGTCAGCGGCAGGCCGGACAGACCTACCCGCACCAGCTTAAACTCATTATAATACTGCCGGATGAACCAGAGCGGCACCATGGTGCCGTGATCCAGCTCGGCGTCGCGCTCTCCGGCTACGCCTGCCGGGAACTGCCGTTTATCGGCCGCCTTGCAGATAGCCGCTACCAGCTCGGTATCGTATTCCTCCCGGAAAGAGACCTCAGGTGCGCGGAACTGAGCAAAAGAGCCGCTAGCCTCCAGCCCAGGTGAGATATGGAAATAATCCGAATACATGGTGGCGTGGGGGCTTGAAATGACGATCGTATCCGGCTTTAACGCGGCTATTTCCCGGGCCACCTGTTCATAGGCGGCGGTGGTGGAAGCGATCTGCTTTTCGCCGCCGCGGCCCACCGCGGGCACGATCAGCGGCGGATGGGGCACCATGAATGAAGCTAAGATAGGCATATCGAACCTCTTTTATTCGCAGTAATATGTTTTTCCAAAAAAGAAAAGGTACGCAGGCTATGAATAGACTGCGTACCGAAGTGGAGCGGGCAAAGGGATTCGAACCCTCGACTTTCACCTTGGCAAGGTGACACTCTACCACTGAGTTATACCCGCATGGTGCCGCGGGGCGGAGTCGAACCACCGACACGGGGATTTTCAGTCCCCTGCTCTACCAACTGAGCTACCGAGGCATTTGGCGACGCAGAAGGGACTTGAACCCTCGACATCCAGCGTGACAGGCTGGCACTCTAACCAACTGAGCTACTGCGCCATGTGTGGTGGGCGATGACAGGCTCGAACTGCCGACATCTTGCTTGTAAGGCAAGCGCTCTCCCAACTGAGCTAATCGCCCGCAGCAAGGAAGATTATAGCAAAATCCGAAACCCTTGTCAATAACTCCGCTGGAAAAGACTCGAGCACAAGCCTCCATTTTCCGGCGGCTTGATTAATATATCATGTTAGAAAAAAAATGTCAAGACCATTTTAATCAAAAATCGGCCTCCTGAAGGCAATATGCAGCCGCGCCGTTTCCTGCGGCATAGCCGCTGCTCCAGGCCGCCTGCAGGTTATATCCGCCGGTCCAGCCGTCCACATCCATCACCTCCCCGGCAAAGAACAGACCGGGCATCAGCTTCGAGGCCATGGTGCGGGGATCGATCTGGCGGGTAGCCACGCCGCCGGCGGTAACGATGGCTTCACTAAGGGGACGCGGGCCGGCCACGGTCAGAGGCAGGGCTTTCAGCAGGGAGCAGACGCAGGCTCTTTCCTCCCGGGTCAGCTGGTTGACCGGTTTGTGCTCCGGGATGCCGGAAAGCCCCACGAAGACCGGGATCAAAGAAGCAGGCAGCAGATCACCCAGGGAGTTGGCGAAGATGCGGCGGCTGTATTTTTCCAGGTCCCTTCTCAGCCGCTCCTGCAGCTGCTCCGGTGTCAAGGCAGGTTTCAGGTCCAGGGAAAGCCTCAGTCCCCTGCCCCGGTCCTGTTGGGCGCAGACCGTCTTGGACAGGGTGAGCACGATGGGGCCGGACACGCCGAAGTGGGTGAACAGCATCTCGCCGAAGGCTTTGTCCAGCGTCTGCTCGCCTGAGAGCAGCGAAAGCTCCACGTTTTTCAGAGAAAGACCGCTGACCCGGGCGGGCCAGGTCTCCTCGGTCTCCAGCGGCACCAGAGACGGTTTAGGCGACACTATGCTGTGCCCCGCTTGTTCGGCCAAAGCGTATCCGTCGCCGGTGGAGCCGGTGGCGGGATAGGTAACGCCACCGGTTGCGACGACCACGGCCCGGGCCGGATGCAGAGCGCCGGAAAAGTCATAGACGCCGGAAACCCTGCCCTGACGCAGAGCCAGTTTTTTGGCGCGGGTCTGATAGAGCACCGGGATGCCGGCCAGTTCCAGTTGGCTTTCCAGTGCCTCCACCACATCCCGGGCCCGGTCGCTGGCGGGAAAAACACGGCGGCCGCGCTCCGTCTTAAGGGGAAGTCCGCAACGCTGCTCGAAAAAGTCCATCACATCAGCGGCGCCGAAGCGGGAAAAGGCGCCGTAAAGGAACTGACCGTTTCCGGGCAGGTTACGCACCAGCTCTTCCGTTTCCGTGGCGTTGGTGACATTGCAGCGACCTTTTCCGGTGATGGCCAGCTTACGTCCGAGAGAGCGGTTCCGTTCCCACAGCTCGACACTGGCTCCCCGGTCGGCAGCGGTCAGCGCCGCCATGACGCCGGCCGGGCCGCCGCCTATGACGATGATGCCGGTCATCAGTATTCTATGCCCTGCCGCGCCTGGATGCCTTTCTGGTAAGGATGCTTGATCTCCCGCATTTCGGTGACCAGATCAGCCGCGTCGATCATGCGCTCGGTGGCGTTGCGGCCGGTGATGATCAGCTCAGTGTCCTCCGGACGGGCCGCCATCAGGGCCAGGGCGTCCTCCTCCGTGACCAGATCGAAATAGACGGCGTTGTTCAGCTCATCCAGGATCACTATATCCACGCTCTCGTCCTGCATGGCCTCATAGGCTTTGGCCATGGCGGCCCGGGCCAGGGCCATGTTCTCCTCGTCCGGCGCCACGCCCTTCTTCAGGAACTTGCCGCCGCCGTAGGAGTAGATCTCCACGTTGGGCAGATGGCGGAAGCCCTCGATCTCACCGTACCACTCGCCTTTTTTCATGAACTGGACGATAACGACTTTCATGCCGCAGCCGGAGGCCCGGACCGCCAGTCCGAAGGCGGCCGTGCTCTTCCCCTTGCCGTTGCCTGTATAGATCTGGGTCAGACCGTGCAGTTTTTCCATTGGCTTTTCCTCCGTATAGGATTATTTATGCTCGTTTTATACTCTTTTCAACCTCCGCACCTCATCGACGGTAAGCTCCCGCCAGGTGCCGGGACTGAGCCCTGTCAGGTCAAGAAAATCAAGCTTGGTACGTTTGAGATGCAGCACCGGGTGACCTACGGCCTCCAACATGCGCCGTACCTGACGGTTGCGTCCCTCGTGGATGGTCAGTTCCAGCCAGAAGCGGCCGTCACGGGAATGCTTACGCCGCACCTTGGCCGGAGCCGTCATGCCGTCGCTGAGCCGTACGCCTTTGCGCAAGCGCTCCAGCGCTTTTTGCTCCGGCTCCCCTTCCACCTGGGCCAGATAAGTCTTCTCCACCTCGTGGGAGGGGTGAAGCAGACGATTAGTCAATTCTCCGTCATTGGTCAGCAGCAGCGCGCCGCTGGTATCGTAATCCAGACGTCCTACGGGATAGACCCGTTCCTCCACACCCTCCAGCAGGTCGAGGACGGTACGGCGGTCTTTCTCGTCTGCGGCGGAACAGATATAGCCCACC
>CAMZIS010000120.1 GCA_947307285.1 uncultured Peptococcaceae bacterium
GTTCGCCGCCTCCCTGCTGCGCCGGGCCTACGCCGCCGCCGAACGAGACGGCGTCACCGCCACCGACGACGTGGAGCTGGTCCAGCGCCTGGGCTGCCGGGCCCGGGTGGTGTGGGCCCGCCATGAGAATTTCAAGCTGACGTATCCCGACGATCTGGAGCGGGCGGAAGCGGTGCTGGCCCGGCGGGGCGCGGCGCTTGACCTGCCGCCCCGGCTGCGGGTAGGGCAGGGCTGGGATTCCCACCGCCTGGTGGCGGGCCGTCCCCTGATTTTGGGCGGGGTGGAGATACCCTTCGAAAAGGGCCTGCTGGGCCACAGCGACGCCGACGTGCTGACCCATGCCGTCATCGACGCCCTGCTGGGCGCGGCGGCTCTGCCGGATATCGGCCGCCAGTTTCCGGACAGCGACCCCGCCTTCGCCGGCATTTCCTCTCTGCTCCTGCTGGAGCGGACCTTTGACCTGATAAACCGGGCCGGCCTCCGGCCGCTGCAGCTCGACGCCACCGTCGTCGCGCAGCAGCCAAAGCTGGCGCCGCACATAGACGAAATGCGGGCAAATCTGGCCCGCTGCCTGCGTCTTCCCGCCGACGCGGTCTCGGTCAAGGCCAAGACCGCCGAAGGTCTGGACAGCGTGGGCCGGGGCGAGGCCATGCAGGCCATGGCCCTGGCTTTGCTGGAAAGGAGTTGCTCATGAAAGAACGGCCCTGTGTGATCACGGTCTGGCCCAGCGGGCGCGAGCTCAGCGCCACCTCCGGCGACAGCCTCTATACCCTGCTGCTGGTGGCCGGCGTCATCGACCGGGACGATCCCGCCTCCAACCGCCTGCGGCTGGAACGGGGCACGGTCTCGCCCTCCACCGATCCTGCCGCGGAAGAGAAAGCGTTCACCCCGGCGGAACGGACCGAGGGCTGGATACTGGCCTCCTGCCGCCGCATCCAGGGCGACGCCGAGCTGATGCTGGGCAGCAGCGTGGACGCGGACCTGGCGCGGCCTTTGGGCAGAGGCTTCGGCCTGATCGTCGCCGTGGGCACGGCGTCTTTGGGCTGCGGTCTGGTGGCCCTGGAGGGCATGGAGATACCCATGCTGTCCGCCTGCCCCAATTCCCAGCTCCGTCTGGCCACCGATATGGGCGAGCGCATAGCCTACTATAACAGCGATCCCCAAAATGCCCTGAAAATGGCGGCCTTCCTGCGCAACGATATCGCCCGCATGACGGAGCGGCTGGTCTCCTATACCGAGATCGACCACAGCCGCATCACCACCGTGACCATGGTGGGCCGTCCCCAGCTCCTGCGCATGCTGCAGGGCCGGGATCCGATGGAGAGCGAGGAATACGGCCATATGCGCCGTTTGCAGGCAGGGGATATGCAGCTGCAGCCCCTGTCGGAGACCACCGACCTTTACCTGCTGCCCGCGGCGGACAATGACGCCGGTTCCGACACCGTGGCCTCCATCCTGGCCGCCGGTCTGCTGGACAAGGTGGACGACGACCGCGTTTCCCTGATGATCGACACCGGCATCAGCTGCGAGGTGGTGGCCGTGGGCCGGGGCCGCATGCTCTGCTGCTCCGTGGCCACCGCGCCCTTGGAGGGCGTGGGCGTCAGCTGCGGCATGCAGTCGGTCAGCGGCGCCGTGTACAGCGTGGAGATCAGCGACAGCGTCACCGTGCACACCATCCACGACGAAGCGGCCAAAGGCCTGTGCGGCGCGGGGCTGCTCTCCGCCGTCTATCAGCTGGCTCAGCAGGAGATACTCGATGAGGAAGGCCGGCTCCATCAGCCGGAGGACCTGCCGGACGAGCTGGATGACCGCTTTCGCGCCACCGCCTCCGGCATGGAGTTCGTGCTGGTCCGCGCCGGTCAGGGCGTGGCCCGGGACGTGTGCATCAATCAGGAGGACGTGCGCAAGCTGCAGCTGGCCAAAGGCGCGGTGCGGGCGGCCTGTCACGCCCTGCTGGCGGAGCTGGAAGCCGGCGTGGACGATATCGAATCCATCCTTATCGCCGAGGCCTACCGGGCCAACATCAACACCGAAGCCGCGCTGGAGCTGGGATTGCTGCCGCCGGTGGAACAAAGCAGGGTCCGCAGCATCGGCAACGCGGACTGGCAGGGCGCTTATCTGGTCATGACCGACAGCGACAACGTAGAAAAGGCGGAAGAGATCGCGGGCCGGCTCACCCGGCTCGATCTGTCGGCCAACCACGTGTACGCCGCCGAATTCATCAAGGCCATGAATTTCTGATACACAGTTTGACGGAAAGTTGGAAGAACGGATGTTTCACTTCACAGGTATCGGCACGGTGGTGAATTGCCTGCTCATCATCGGGGGTTCTCTGGCAGGCATGCTGTTTGGCAAAAAATTCCCGGAGCGGGTCAGCGACATCGTTATGCAGGCCTCCGGGCTGGTGGTGCTGTTCATCGGCGTCTCCGGTCTGCTGGCCGCCGTCTATACGGTGCAGGGAGATAAACTCAGCGGCAACTATACCCTGCTCATCATCATCTGCATGATCGTGGGCGCCATCATCGGCGAGCTGCTGGATATCGACGGCGCCATGCAGCGGGCCGGCCAGTGGCTGGAGCGCAAGCTGAAAGCCCTGTCCAAGAAGGAGAATTCCCGGCTGGCCGAAGGCCTCTGCATGACCAGCATCCTGTACTGCACCGGCGCCATGGCCATCGTAGGCGCGTTGAACGACGCCCTGCTGGCCGACCCCACGGTGCTCTATTCCAAGGGCATCATCGACGGTATGTGCAGCATCGTTTTCGCCTCCACCATGGGCGTGGGCGTGCTGCTGTCCTTCCTCAGCGTCGGTATCTACCAGGGCCTGATGACCCTGCTGGCCACTCTTATCCAGCCCCTGCTCACCGAGGCGGTCATCGCC
This sequence comes from uncultured Peptococcaceae bacterium, assembly GCA_947307285.1. Lineage (GTDB taxonomy): Bacteria > Bacillota > Dehalobacteriia > UBA4068 > UBA4068 > CALXSV01. Next base: position 2,879 of record CAMZIS010000120.1, read on the forward strand.
CAGATGTCGGCCATCGGCTCCCTCATCATCATCGGCATCAGCATAACTTTGCTGGAGATCAAAAAGATCCGCATAGCGAACCTCTTGCCCGCCATCTTCCTGCCCCTGGTCTGGCAGGGCATAAGCCTGCTGTTTTAGGGGCGATGGAGCAGAAATAAAGAAAAACCGGAAGCGACTCGCTTCCGGTTTTTGCGTCCGGGGTCAACTGTGCTGCGGTCAGCTTCACCTTATTCGGCGGGGGCCAGGGCTTCGGCCACGGCCAGCAGATCGAAGCCGTCCAGGTCCTCCGCGGTGACGCTGAGGGAATAGGCGGTGCCGCTGGCCTCGTCATACCAGGCGCACAGGTCGGCGTAACCGTCGTCCCCGATGTGGCGGTAAGAGCGGCAGGGCAGGCCCCAGTTTTGCAGAGCGTCTTCGCTTTCCGCGGTCCATTCGTAATACATGCCGGAAATATCGGCCGCCGCGTCCTCGGTGGCCTGCTCTCTGGCGGTAAAGCTGTTGCCGTTTAGGTCGAAGTTGAGCTGCACCAGGGGAGCGGCGTCCTCAGCTTCCATCACGCTCCAGCTGGCGTTCTCCGCGCCTTCGGGCACGACGAAGGAGGCCGGGCAGAGGTCCGCTACCTCGGTTTCGGAAATGTCGTGCCAGGGATTGGGCATGCCCTCCTGCTGCTCCCCGCCGCAGGCCGCCAGGCACAGCAGCAGGATCAGGGCCATGAGTACCAGTGCTTTTTTCATGTTTTCTCCTCCTTTTACCGGTCCGTAAAACCGGATTTTGCTGTTATCGGTCCCGATGCGGACCGTTTTCGGTTAATGATATCGAACTGCCGGGACCATTATACTATCGTTCAGCCCCTGGGGCAAGAAAAACCTCTTTCGCCAATCGGCAAAAGAGGTTTCGTTTAACGGCATATCAGGCGGGATCATAGGGCGTGGCCGCCGGACACTTTTATCACCTGTCCCGTCAGCATGCGGGCCTGCTCGCCGGCTAAAAACAGGATGGTTTCCGCGATGTCTTCCGGCTGGATCAGCTTCCCCATAGGGATCAGGGGCAGGACTGCTCTTTCCAACTCCTCGTCGATCCATCCCGTTTGAGTGGGGCCGGGAGCGACGCAGTTCACCGTGACGCCGTATTTCCCGACCTCCAGGGCTATGCTGCGGGTCAGCGCCTCCAAAGTGGCCTTGCTGGCGCCGTAGGTTATCTGACCGGCGAAGACCTGCGCCGCGTCGGTGGAGATAT
>CAMZIS010000121.1 GCA_947307285.1 uncultured Peptococcaceae bacterium
GGTCGGAGGACTAAATGACTCAGTGCACTTTATGCCCCAGGGCCTGCGGCGCCCGCCGCGACGAGGGAGAGCGGGGCCTCTGCGGCGCGAATAATGAGCTGCGTGTGGGCCGGGCTTCCCTGCATATGTGGGAGGAACCGCCTCTTTCCGGGACTAAAGGCTCCGGCACGGTGTTTTTCAGCGGCTGCTCCCTGCGCTGCGTGTACTGCCAGAACCGGGATATTTCGCAAGGCGAGGCCGGCAAGCCTATTTCTGTGCAGCGGCTGAGCGAGATATTTCTGGAGCAGCAGGAGCGGGGAGCTCATAACCTGAACCTGGTCACCGGGGATCATTATATACCCCAGATACTCGACGCGCTCGCGGACGCGAGAGCACGGGGCTGCAATTTGCCCGTGGTCTGGAATTGCAGCGGCTACCAGAGCCTGGACAGCCTGCGCCTGCTGAAAGGCGCGGTGGACATCTGGCTCGCAGATTTCAAATACCTGTCGAAAGAGCGGGCTGAGCGTTATTCCGAAGCTCCGGATTATCCGGAGGTGGCCTGGGCCGCGGCGGAGGAGATGTTCCGCCAGCAGCCGGAGGCCTCTTTCGACTCTGACGGCATCATGCGCGAAGGCGTGATCTTCCGCCACCTCCTGCTGCCAGGCGGCTTGAATGACAGCAAGGACGTCATGCGAAAGCTATTTTCCCGCTTCGGCAACAGGGCATGGTATTCGCTGATGAGCCAGTATACGCCCATGCCGGGCTTGGAGGATTTTCCTGAACTGCAGCGCAGGGTCAGCGCGGCCGAATACGACGAGCTGGTGGACTTCTGCGTGGATCTGGGCATGGAGAACGCTTTTGTCCAGGAAGGGGAGGCGGCGGATGAGAGTTTCATACCGGCCTTCGACGGGGAAGGGGTATAGCCCGCCTTGCCTGTCTGAGTCTCCTTGTGGTAAGATAATCTATATAACAGTAAAATACGGAGAACCGTTATGGACTATCTGAAAGAATCGCTGCGCCTGCACGAACTGTGGCAAGGAAAGATCGAGATCACACCCCGGGCTCCGGCTGGCAACCGGGACGAGCTGTCCCTAGCCTATACCCCCGGCGTGGCCCAGCCCTGCCTGGAAATACAAAAGGATATCGACAAGAGCTACACACTGACCCGACGCCACAATCTGTGCCTGGTGGTGACCGACGGCTCCGCCGTGTTGGGCCTGGGCAATATCGGGCCCGAAGCCGGCATGCCGGTGATGGAGGGGAAATGCGTGCTCTTCAAGGCTTTCGGCGGGGTGGACGCTTTCCCCCTCTGCGTAAAGAGCCAGGACGTGGACGAGTTCGTCCAGGCCGTTTATCTGATCTCCGGCAGCTTCGGCGGCATCAATCTGGAGGACATCTCCGCGCCTCGCTGTTTCGAGATCGAGGATAAGCTAAAAGCCAGATGCGACATCCCGGTCTTCCACGACGACCAGCACGGCACCGCCGTGGTGGTGCTGGCCGCCCTCAGCAACGCCCTGAAGGTGGTGGGCAAGGACAAGAAACAGATCCGGGTGGCCATGAGCGGCGCCGGCGCCGCCGGCTGCGCCATCGCCCGGCTGTTGCTGGACTGGGGCGTGGAAGATATCGCAATGTGCGATAAATACGGCGTCATATATGAGGGACGTCCCGAGAACGATCAGTATCTTGCCCGCATGGCCCAACGCACCAACCGGCGGGGTGTACGCGGCGGTCTGTGGGATATACTGCCCGGCGCTGACGTGTTCATCGGCGTTTCCGCCCCGCATCTGCTGAACAAGGAAGATATATCACTAATGAATAAAGACGCTATAGTATTCGCCATGGCCAATCCTGTGCCCGAGATCGAGCCGGAGGAAGCATCTGCCGGCGGGGCCGCCGTGATTGCTACCGGCCGCAGCGACCATCCTAATCAGGTCAACAACGTGCTGGCCTTCCCCGGTATCTTCCGGGGCGCCCTGGACGTGCGGGCCCGGGAGATCAATGAGACCATGAAGCTGGCTGCCGCTCAGGCTCTGGCTTCCATGGTGCCTGAATCCGAACTGTCCGCCGACCGTATACTGCCCCGTCCTTTCGATCCCGGAGTGGGGGAGGCCGTGGCCCGGGCCGTGGCCCAGGCTGCCCGTGATTCGGGAGTGGCCCGCATTTAGGAGGGATAATGTTGAAGAATGATATGGATATAGTCAATGTGCGTCTGCGTGAGGACGACGGGGCCGTAGTCATCGTGGATCAGACCCGGTTGCCTAACCGGCTGGAGTATCTTGAGCTGGATCAGGCGGAGCAAATGTATCAGGCCATCAAAAAACTGCAGGTGAGGGGAGCGCCGGCCATCGGCATCTTCGCCGCTTTTTCCATGTATGTATTGAGCCGTTCCTGGCGTGACTGCCTGCGGCAGGAATTTCTGAGACATTTTCACGAGACTGCGGACTATCTTAATTCCTCCCGCCCCACGGCGGTCAATCTGTCTTGGGCCCTCAAGCGCATGGGCCGGGTACTGGAGGAGCACCCGGAGCTCTCTCCGGAGCAGCTTTTGCCGCTGTTGAAACGTGAGGCCCTTCGTATCCAGGAAGAAGATATCGCCATGTGCCGGGCCATTTCCGAACACGGCTGCTCTTTACTCAGGGACGGCATGGGCGTGATCACCCACTGCAACGCCGGTCCCTTGGCCACCTCCCGCTACGGCACCGCCCAGGGCCCGTTCTATCTGGCCCATGAGCGCGGCGTCGATATCCGCGTCTTCGCCGACGAGACCAGACCGCTGCTGCAGGGAGCCCGGCTCACCGCCTTCGAGCTGCAGCGCGCCGGGGTGGACGTGACCCTGATCTGCGACAATATGGCTTCTCTGGTCATGAAGAACGGCTGGGTGGATATGTGCTTCGTGGGCTGCGACCGCATGGCCATGAACGGCGATTTCGCCAACAAGATCGGCACCTCCGGCCTGGCCATCCTGGCCCATCATTACGGCGTCCCCGTCTATACCCTTATGCCTACCTCCACCATCGACCGTTCCTGCCCGGATGGAGCGCATATCGTCATCGAGGAGCGGGACCCGGAAGAGATCCGTTCCCTGCATTACTGCGAGCCTATGGCTCCGGCTGGAGTCAAATGCTTCAACCCGGCATTTGACGTTACCGATCACAGCCTGCTGGCCGGCATCATCACGGAAAAAGGCATATGCCGTCCGCCCTTTACGGAGTCCCTGGCCGCTTTGTTCGCCGAGGAGGAAAAAGAATGAGCACCCTGCTGATAGAGAACGCTGACGCCATCGTTACCTGTGACGAGCGCGACGTGCTTTGGCGTAACGCCTCCATCTATATAAGGGACGGCGTAATCCGTGCCATCGGCGCTGATATGAATTACCCGGTGGATGAAAAGATCGACGCCACCGGCATGCTCTGTTTCCCCGGTCTGATCAACACCCATCATCATTTTTACCAGATATTCTCCCGCAATCTGCCTCAGGTCCAGAACATGGAGTTGTTCGACTGGCTGAAGACCCTGTATGAGATCTGGAAAAACCTGGATGAGGATGTAGTGCTGCTCAGCTCCCAGGTAGGCATGGCAGAGCTGATGAAGAACGGCTGCACCACCTGCTTCGACCACCACTACGTCTTCCCCAAGGACGGCGGGGACCTCATCTCCGCCCAGTTTCGGGCCGCGGAAAGCCTGGGCATGCGCTTCCATGCCTCCCGGGGCAGCATGGACCTGTCGGTAAAGGACGGCGGCCTGCCGCCGGATTCGGTGGTGCAGACCGTGGACGAGATACTGGCGGACAGCGAGCGGCTGATCGATCTGTATCACGACGACAGCTTCGGTTCCATGCGTCAGGTGGCCCTGGCCCCCTGTTCGCCCTTCTCCGTCTCCGGCGATCTGCTGCGGCAGAGCGCAAGGCTTGCCCGGGATAAAAAGGTGCGGCTGCATACCCATCTGTGCGAGACCAGGGACGAGGAAAATTACACCCGGGAACGCTACGGCATGCGGCCACTGGCCTACATGGAATCCCTGGGCTGGACCGGTCCGGACGTCTGGTACGCTCACGGCATCTGGTTCAATGACGAAGAACTGTGCCAGCTGGCGGAATGGGGCTGCGGCGT
>CAMZIS010000122.1 GCA_947307285.1 uncultured Peptococcaceae bacterium
AGTAAGCGAAGAGCAGCTCATGCAGCTGCTGGAGGCGGCCCGTCTGGCCCCCACCGCCAAGAACGCCCAGGATTTCTTCATCTACGTCCTGCAAAGCGAAGAAGGGCTGAAGATCGCCAACGACTGCTCTCCCTGCATCTACGGGGCCCCATTGGTGCTGGTATTCTGCTGCGACCGGCAAAACGGCGTGGCCATCCCCATCAATAAAGTCGATTTTCCCCAGACCGACGCCGTCATCGTCATGACCCACGTCATGCTGGCCGCGGCCAGCATGGGGCTGGGCTCCTGCTGGGTTGGTTACTTCAACGAGGAAAAGACCCGCGCCGCCCTGGACCTGCCCGAAAACCTGCAGCCCGTGGGCTTCCTGCCCGTGGGCTATGCCGCCATGGCCCCCGGCGCCAGCCACGCCGCCAGCAAAGACCTGTCGGAGCTGTATAAAGTCCTGTAAACATGACCGCCAAAAACGCCTCTAAAACTAAAAGAGCAGGCAAAGGCCACGAAGGCTCCCGCCTCACTCCCGGCCGCATCCGCCTCCACCGCCTCATCTGGAAGCTGGGCCGGCCTCTTATGCATCCGCTGATGCACCGCCGCTACCGCTTCCACGCCAAAAAGGAAACGGGCCTGCCCGACTGCTTTTTGCTGCTTTGCAACCATGTGACCCATCTGGACCCCCTGCTGGTGGTGGATTCCTTCCCGCGCCAGATGTATTTCGTGGCCTCCGAGCATATCCAGCGCAAAAAGATCGCCCCCCTGATGATGGCCCTGACCTTTCCCATCATCCGCCGCAAATCCCGCACCGAGACCGGCACCGCCATGGACATCCTGCGCCGCCTCAAAGCGGGCTGCAGCGTGTGCGTGTTCATCGAGGGCGAGCGCTCCTACGCGGGGCAGACCGAGTTCATCCCCGATTCCGCCGCCCATCTGGCCAAGATGTGCGGCTGCGCCCTGGTGACCTACCGCATCGAGGACGGCTATTTCACCGAGCCCCGCTGGGCCTCCTCCAGCCGGCCCAACGGCCATATGACGGGCCACGTGGTCAAGGTCTATTCCCCGGAGGAGCTGAAGGCCATGAGCCGTCAGGAGGCCCTGGAGCATATTCGCCAAGACCTGTGGCTGGACGCCTACGCCGTGCAGGAAAAAGAGATGCTGACCTACCCCGGCAAAAATCTGGCCGAGCATCTGGAGACCGCCCTCTTTTACTGCCCGGTCTGCGGTTCCGTGGGCACCATGAGGAGCAGGGGCGACCGCTTTTTCTGCGAAAAATGCGGCCTCGACCTGCGCTACACGGACAAGGGCTATCTGGAAGCAGTTGACGGCTCAGAGCCCCCCTACACCACGGTGCGGGACTGGTTCAACTGGCAAAAGGAGGCCGCCGCAGAGCTGGCGGACAGCAGCTACGGAAAGCACGAGCTGCTGACCGAGGACGAGGATCAGCTGCTGTTTGCCGTGGACGAGGACAGCCACACCTCGCGTCAGTTAGCCACCGGTAAGCTGGCCCTTTACGGCGACGGTCTGGAATTCACCGCCCCCGGCTTCCAGCTGAAGCTCCCCGTCAGCCGCGTCAACATGGTCTCCTGCCACGAAAGCAAGCTGCTCTCCTTTTCCGTTAACGGCGAGGACGACGCCGGCTTCTACGAGGTGGACTGCGTGATCCCCCGCTCCGCCGTGAAATACCAGCTCATGTTCCGCGCCCTGAAGGAGCGGCAGCTGGCGGAAGCCGCGGAAAAGAAGCCAAAAAAGGACAAGCCCGGTTCGCCGGAAAAATAGTTTACTATATCGGTTTTCAATAAAACGCACAGAAAGGTACTCATTATGGATTACTCCGCCGCCAATACCCAGCTGTGGAACGGCATCCTGCAGCTGGCCATCCTCTGCGCCATGCTGCTGCTGGCCCAGGTGCTCCGCCGCAAGCTGCCCTTCATCCGCCGCACTCTGATGCCCACCGCCGTGCTGGCCGGCTTTCTGACCCTGGCCCTGCGCTATATCGGCGTCCTGCCCATCCAGAGAGAGCTGATGGAGATCATCACCTACCACGCTCTGGGTCTGGGCTTCGTGGCGCTGGCCCTGCGAGTCCCGGAACCCCTGTCCGACGAGGATAAGCAAAACCTCACCGGCCTCAAATCCGGCGCCCTCATCGCTTCCTGCTATGTCTCCCAGGCCATCGTGGGCCTCATTATCAGCCTGGGCCTGGCCTTCACCTTCATGCCCGGCCTGTTCAAGGCCTCCGGCCTGCTGCTGCCCATGGGCTACGGCCAGGGCCCGGGCCAGGCCAACAACATCGGCTCCACCTATCAGGCCCTGGGCTTCGCCGGCGGCCAGAGCTACGGCCTGGCCATCGCCGCCTGCGGCTTTCTGGTGGCCTGCCTCTGCGGCGTGGTCTATCTGAACTACCTGCAGCGTAAAGGCCGCATCCAGCGGGGGGACGGCAGCGATCTGAGCGAGATCGTGCCCCTGTCCACCTTCCAGCAGGAAAACGAGCTGCCCATCGCCGAATCGGTGGACCGCTTCTCCATCAATATCGCTCTGGTGCTGGTGGTCTACGGCGCGACTTACCTGCTGTCGCTGGGCCTCACCAAGCTTGCCGGCGACGGCGGACTGGGCAACACCGTCAGTTCTCTGGTCTGGGGCTTCAACTTCCTCATCGGCGCCCTGCTGGCCATCCTCACCCGCAACATCATCAAGGGCCTGCGCAAGGCCAACCTGATGCACCGGCAGTACCAGAACAACTACCTGCTGTCCCGGGCCTCCGGCGCGGCCTTCGACCTGATGATCATCTCCGGCATCGCGGCCATCGACTTCAACGACCTGACCGGACTCTGGGTGCCCTTCGTCCTCACCGCCGTGGCCGGCGGCCTGTGGACCTTCTTCTACCTGCGCTGGATCTGCCGCCGCATCTACCCCAATTATTACTACGCCGGCTTCTTCTCCATGTTCGGCATGATGACCGGCACCATCAGCTCCGGCGTGCTGCTGCTGCGGGAGGTGGACAGCGAGCTGAAGACCCCGGCCGCCAACAACCTGCTGGTGGGCTCGGCCTTCGCCATCCTGCTGGGCGGCCCCATGCTGCTGCTGGTGGGCATCGCCCCCAATTCCACCGGCGCCACCTTCGCTTGCTTGGGCATCTGCGTGGTCTATATGGCTGCCCTGCTGGCCCTGATGCTGAAGGCCCACCGCCGCGCCAAGCACTGAACCCAACGCAAACGAGACCTATATTTCAGGAGGTTTTACCATGGACCGTAAAGACTGCATCTTCTGCCGCATCGCCGACCGGGATATCCCGTCGCCCCTGCTCTACGACGACGAATACGTCTGCGCCTTCCGCGACCTGAACCCCAAGGCCCCCACCCACATCCTCATCATCCCCAAAAAGCACGTGGCGTCCCTGGCCGAACTGGAAGAGGAGGACTTCGAGCTGGTGGCCCGCATCGCCCGGGTGGCCAAGCAGCTGGCCGAAGAGGAAGGCATCGCCGAAAAGGGCTACCGCCTGCTCAGCAACTGCCGCGCCGACGCCGGTCAGGAAGTGCCCCATCTCCATTTCCACCTGCTGGGCGGACGCCGCCTCAGCGACATCTGCTGAACCGTTTTCCCACACCGCGCAACAGTCCTGCTATCGGCCTGCTTTAGACCGCGAAAGCCAAGTTTTTCAAACTCGCCCTTGACTAAAAGGCGGACGCCGCCGCACAACAGGCCTGCTATCGGTCTGCGTACGCCTGCGAAACTCAAGACTTTCAAACTTTCCCTTGACGAACCGGCGGGCGCCGCCGCGAGTAAAGACTTTCAAACTGACTCTTGACGAACCGGCGGGCGCCGCCGAGGGCGACTGGGTGCAGGCGAGGCTGGTTCCAGGCCGTCCTTTCCGTTCGATCGCTGCCACGGAGGGAGGGATATCAGTGAGTGAAGTGCGCGTTGGTAAAAACGAGTCCTTAGACAGCGCTCTGCGCCGTTTTAAGCGTACCTGCCAGAAATCCGGCGTCATGGCGGAGATCCGTAAACATGAGCATTACGAAAAGCCCAGCGTAAAGAGAAAGAAAAAAGCTGAGGCCGCCAGAAAGCGCAAATGGAACTAAATCAAAACTAAAGCCGCTC
>CAMZIS010000123.1 GCA_947307285.1 uncultured Peptococcaceae bacterium
CAGGGGCCGCCGGGGCGACACGGTGAGCCTGCTGCCCTTGAGCAGGGTCTCCGGCCTCACCTTGACCGGCTTTGAATACCCCCTGCAAGATCACACCGCCCAGCCCGGCGACAGCCGCACGGTGAGCAACGTGCTGGCGAAAGCGGAGGCCCGTATCACGTTGGAGCAGGGCTGTCTGCTGGCCTTCCGCATCATGAGCCGTGAGGAGATAGAGGAATATGAAAGAGATCAGTAACAATATCGACGAAAACAAGCTGTGGCGGCTCTGTTTCCCCCACTTCCTGCCCCGGGCCGAGGCCGCGGGCGTCTTCGTCATGGCCTCAGCCGAGGTGGCGCGGAAGCGTTATCAGGATCAGCCCCTGTCCGACCTGCCGCTGGAAAAGGCGGAGCTTAGGCTGGAACTGGCCTGCGCCGCCCTGTGGGATTCGGTGAAGGACCTGTTTTTGTGCGACTTTTTCCCCCACCTGCTGGCCGCGGCCACGGACATCCTGCGGGCCGTGGATTTCGGCGACGAGGCTGAAGGCGACCGGGCCGCCCAGATAAAAGAGCTGGTGGACGCCCTCAACGAATGCGAGCTGATCTGCGCCCGGCTGGACCGCACCGCGCCGCCCCAGCCCCCGGATCCGGCCAAGGTGGCCTCCATCGGCGACGCGGAAAAACTTTCCGCCGCCGCGGAAGAGGAAGGGGAAAAATAGCGCTCCCGCGCCTATATCTCATCTAAGCAAAAAGCGCCTCCTGCAGGCGCTTTTCTTTTGTCCGTTTCACTCCGGGTATTCTTCTTCTTCGTCAAGCGGCTTGGTCACTCCGGTACGGCGTTCCCTGCTCAGGCCGCCTGCCATGTGCTCCACCCCGTCCTCCTGCAAAAACACGGCCCGCTGCAGGGCCTCCTCCCCGTAGCGGCGGCGGATGCCGTCCACCGCCTGATCCAGACGGGCCAGCTTGTCGTAGCTGTCGCCGAACAGGGACAGCTGGCGGGCGGCGTCACGGCTCACCCGGGTCACGCTGACCCCCAGCTGGCGCAGGGGCGTGCCCCCCTGCCACATCTGGTCCAGGGCGCGGCAGGCGGCCTGCCAGATCTCCAGCGTGGCGTCGCTGGGCTGGGGGAGAGGGGTCTGGTGGGACCAGTCGTAAAAGTCCGCCGTGCGCAGGTGCACGGTGACGCAGCGGCCCCGCTGACCGTCGGCCCTAAGCCGCGCCCCCACGGTCTCGCACAGGGAAAGCAGCACCTTGCGCCCCTGATCGGGCCGGGTGATGTCCGCCGGCAGGGTGGTGGAATTGCCGTAGCCCTTGTTGGGAGGGGCCTCCGCTTCCAGCTCCTCCGGGCCCCGGCCGTTGGCATAGTTCCAGATATGCTCCCCGTGCTTGCCCAGCAGGGCTTTGACCCGGCTGAGCTCCATGCGGGCCAGCTGGCCGATGGTGGTGACGCCGATCTGCTCCAGCCGCGCGCGGCTTGCCGGCCCCACGGAAAAGAGCTCGCCCACGGGCAGGGGCCACATCTTTTCCCCGATCTCCTGGGGGAACAGGGTATGCACCTTGTCCGGCTTTTCCAGCTCCCCCGCCATCTTGGCCAGCAGCTTGTTGCAGGAAACGCCGATATTCACGGTAAAGCCCAGCTCCCGATGGATGCGTTCCTTCAGCTTATGGGCCGCCTGCACCGGCTCGCCGTAGAGGCGGCGGCAGCCGGTCACGTCCACGAAGGCCTCGTCGATGGAATACTGCTCCACCACGGGGGCGTAGTCCTTGAGCAGGGCGATGAAGCGGCGGGAGGCGGCCACATAGAGCCCGTAATTGGCGGGCACCAGGATCAGGTCCGGGCATTTGCGGCGGGCCTGCCAGATAGGCTCGCCGGTCTTCACTCCCCGCAGCTTGGCCGGGGTGCTTTTGGCGAGTATTATGCCGTGGCGGGCCTCTTTATCCCCGGCCACGGCGGAGGGCAGGTCCCGCAGGTCCTGCTCGTCGCCCAGATGCTCCCGGCGGTAGCAGGCCTCCCAGGACAAAAAGGCGCTGTTCACGTCCACGTGATAGATGATCCGGTCCGCCATCTTCACCCCGCCTCGAACAGGACCCAGCGGTGGCTCTTCACCAGATAGCGCAGCTGGAAGCGCAGCTCCCGCCCGGCGATCTGGGCGCGGCAGAAATAGAGCAGGGCCGTGACCCCGGCGGCCTCCAGCAGCCGCGTTTCGTCCACCCGGCTCACCCGCACCACGGTGCCGTCGGCCAGCCGAAAGCGCAGGGGCCGCAGCCGGCCGTCGCCCTGGCAGAAGGAGATCATTTCTATGGGGGTGTTGCGCTCCATGTCCGGGCCTTCTTTCCCTGAAATCGTAGCTATATTATACGAACATTTGTTCTATAAGTCAAGAGTTTTCCCTGCAAAAAAGGTCCGGCCCGGCGCGGAAAAATCTGTCATAAGGTCGTTCCGCCGCGGTACGAAGCCATGTCGCTTCTTGCCTTTTAAGCAAGGCGGGTATATAATATAACTATTGTAGATATGCCCTCGCGCGTGGGGCCTGCGCTTCCCGCGCGGCATAATATCAGATTTAAGGAGGACCCTGATATGCCACTGCTCGATAAATTGTCCAAAGCCGCCAAAAACGCGGCCGCCGGCGCCAGCACTCTGGCCAAAAACGCCGCCGACAGCACGGGCGAAGCCATTGCCGTGCAGAAGCTGAAAATGAAGATCAACGACGAAGAAAAAGCCATCGTGGAAATCAAAAAGTTCCTGGGCGAGCTCACCTGGCAGCAGTTCGACGGTCAGGGCGACAAAAGCGCCGAGATCGAGGAGCAGTGCGGCCTCATCCGGGACAGCCTGAAGAACATCGCCGATATCGAACAGCAGATCGCCGACTTGAGAGCGGAAAAGGAAGCCGTCCGCAGCGAACGCAAGGCCGCTACCGCCGCCGCCATGGCCGCCGCCGGCGCCGCCGCAGAAGACGCGGTGGACGCGGCCAAAGACGCAGCTAAGGACCTGGGCGACGTGGCGGAAAAGGTCGTCGATAAAGTAGGCGACGTGGTGGAAGACGCAAAGGAGACCCTGCGGGAAAAGGTGGCCGAGATCAAGGACGACGCGCCGAAGGCCGAAGCCGAAGTGGTTGAAGAAGCCGCCGAGGTCGTGGAAGAGGCTGCCGAGGCCGCCGAAGAGGCCGCCGAAGACGTCCGCTGCCCCCAGTGCGGCGCGCAGGTCAGCGCCGGCGCCCGTTTCTGCGGCGTGTGCGGCGCCAAGATGGACTGAGATAAAAACCCATTGCCCTTATCAAAGGAGAATCCCATGCTTAGTCTTGAAGAAAAGATCGTCCATGACGGATTGGCTCTGGGCACCCAGATCGTGAAGGTGGATTCCTTCCTCAACCATCAGATCGACGTGGCCTTCCTGCACGAGATCGGCCAGGAATTCGGCCGTCTGTTCGCGGATAAACACCCTGCCAAGATACTGACCATGGAAAGCTCGGGCATCGGCTGCGCCATCGCGGCGGCCCAGGCTTTGGGCGACCTGCCGGTGCTCTTCGCCAAAAAGACCGTGCCCTCCACCATGGTGGAGGACATCTGGTACGCCGACGTGAAGAGCTTCACCAAAGGCACCGTGTCCCGGGCCGTGGTGGCCCGCAAGTTCCTCACTGCCGGCGAGCGGGTGCTCATCATCGACGACTTTCTGGCCCACGGCGAAGCCGGCATGGGCATGATCGAGATCTGCCGTCAGGCCGGCGCCGTGGTGGTCGGCATGGGCGCCGTCATCGAAAAGGAATTCCAGGGCGGCGGGGCCCGCATCCGCGAAGCCCTGGGCGACGGGGCCGAGCTCCACTCTTTGGCCGTGATCAGCCAGATCCGCGACGGCGTGATCAGCTTCCGGCATTGAAGTACAGGAGGTGCTGCAGATGAACCGCGCATTCGTTAAAGACAACGACGGCTGGAACCGCTGCAAGTTCAAGATGGAAAGCTGCATGATGGCGGATGAACAGGGCGGCTGCATCCTGGACGTGTGCAAGCAGGACCCGTCCTTCGTCCCGCCCAAGGAAGAAACAGCGGAGGTCCCCGCCGGCAAGACGGTGGAAAAAACTTTAGCCGAGCCCGGGACCAAAGC
>CAMZIS010000124.1 GCA_947307285.1 uncultured Peptococcaceae bacterium
TTGATGCGGCTTCGAGAGAGAAACTGATCCAGGACTCTCCTGATTCGCTGCCTCTTATAGTCCGGGTCTACGAGGATTGCGCTCCCGCGGTGCAGCATGAATTAGCCGGCCTGGTCAAATCTGAAAAAATGCTGGAAGCATACGCCGCCCGCTTGAAAGACGGCGCTCCCCTGGGCGTGCTGACAGAAGCCTGGCGCCTGTTCCCGGACGAAGACGCCCTGCGCGGCTTTGTGGACATGCTGGCCGATCCTGATGAAGAAACCCAGCGCTCTGCGGTGCGGCTGCTCTCCGCCCTGAAGGAGCCTAAGATGCTGCCCATGCTGGTATTGGCTCTGGTAAAGCCGGAGCAGTACCTGCCGGCCCGGGTGGCTGAAGTCTTTCTTTCCATGCCCAAAGAGTCGGTATATCTGCTTTCTTATATGCTGCCGGAGCTGGATGATAAGCATAAGCGGTCCGTGCTGGATATCATCGGTCAGGCTGGGGTGAGCTTTGATCCGGAAAACGTTATGGCTTGTCTCGACCATCAGGATCTGCGTATCCGCGCCGCGGCCATGCTGGCCTTAGGCAGCGGGCACATAACGGAAGCCCTGCCCCGGTTGCTGGCGTCGGCCAATGATAAGTCCTGGCAGGTGCGGGCGGTGGCCGCCAAAGCCCTGGGGCTGCTGGGCGACAGCCGCGCCGTTCCCGTTTTGGACGCGCTTTCCCACGACGGCGAGGGCTGGGTGGCTGAAGCTGCCCGTCAGGCCCTGGACGGCTTCTATAATTCCTGAAAAAAGACTTGTATTACCAAAACCGCTGTGCTATAATAGAAAAGCTGTTTTACGACCCTGCCCCATTACGGGGCCGTTAGTCCAAAGGGAGGAGGTGAATTGGATTGCGCGAATACGAAGCTATGTACATCGTCAAGCCCAACTATGACGAAGAACAGTACGCTCAGTTTGTTGAAAAGTACAACGCGCTGATCCAGAACAATGGTGGCGAGATCATCAAAGTCGAGCCGTGGGGCAAACGCCGGCTGGCTTATGAGATCGACAAGCTGCGCGAAGGCTACTATGTGCTGGTCCGCTTCAACGCTGAAGCCGATCTTCCGGCCGAGCTGGAACGTAACTTTAAGATCGCTGATGAGATTATGCGCTACCTGGTAGTAAGAGCAGGCGAATAAGGAGGCATATAATGCTTAACCGTGTTGTCCTGATTGGCCGACTGACCCGTGATCCGGAACTGCGCTTCACCCAGAGCGGCATCGCGGTGTGTACGTTTACTCTGGCCGTTGACCGCAATTTCAAGAGCGCCAACGGTGAGCGGGAAACAGATTTTATCGATATCGTAGTCTGGCGTCAGCAGGGCGAAAACTGCGCCAATTATTTGTCCAAGGGCAAATTGGCAGCGGTCGACGGCCAGCTGCGCGTCCGTTCTTATGAAACTCAGGATGGGCAGAAACGCAAAGCCTACGAAGTAGTGGCCGACAACGTGCGTTTCCTGTCGCCCAAAGAGGGCGGTCCCGCCCCTTCCGGCGCCGCATATGGCGCGTCCACCGCATCCGAGCCTTCGCCTTTCGGCGCCGGCGATATGGTGGGCGACGACGACCTGCCCTTCTGAACGATAACTAAATTGGAGGATTAACCATGGCTGAAGAAAGAACCGGCCGCCCCGACCGGGGAGAACGCGATTTCGACCGTCGCGGCAGAGGTCCGCGCCGCGGCCGCAAGCGCGTGTGCGCCTTCTGCGTTGACCATGTGGATGAGATCGACTATAAAGACACCGTCAAACTGCGCAAGTATATCACCGAGCGCGGCAAGATCCTGCCCCGTCGCATCTCCGGCAATTGCGCCAAGCATCAGCGCAGCCTGACCGAAGCGATCAAGCGCGCCAGAGTCCTGGCCCTGCTGCCCTACGTCAGCGAATAATTAGCATATCCTTTTGCGGCATCGCAATGTAGCCTGTCGCGAGAAAAGGCAAAGCAGATCCCGGCTGCAGGTCGCACAGACCTCGGCCGGGTTATGTTTTTGCGTGAGCCGACTGCAGTGGACCTAAAATATGCAGCGGATTGATGCCGTAGCAGTTTTTGCTACGATTCGTAGCAAAGAAAAGCTTGAATGACAATGAACGTCGCTTGCGAAACGTACTGTGGTTGCTAAAATGGAGCCATACACCGACAGGACAGGAGGAAGCAAAAATGAGTTTTGCCGAGCGTTTAAAAGAACTGCGGACCGCAGCCGGTCTGTCTCAGGAAAAACTGGCGGAACGGCTGGGCGTTTCCCGCCAGGTCATCACCAAATGGGAAACGGACCGCGGCACTCCGGATATGGAAAACCTGATGGCCCTGGCCCATACCTTCCACCTATCCCTGGACGAATTGGTCTCCGGCGCCGGGTCGAAGCAGCCGGATGCGGATCATCTCTATGACAGCGTCACGGAATATGACATCGGAGACAACAAGCGCTTCGATATCAAGCTGGGCCGGGCCCGCTCCATTGAAGTGACGGGTTACGACGGAGAAAAGATCAGGATACGGTTGGCTTCTGATACTATAGAAACGTTACAGAGCGATTTCAAGATCAAAGTGGACGACATCCGCGGCCGGCTGGACGTGGAGCTGACCCGTAAGCGGGGCGTGGCCGAGGCCACGGCCCGGGACGGCCTGGACGTGATAGTCCAGCTGCCTCAGAAATACGTTTCCCACGTGGAGCTGAAGGCTGCGGCAAAGGAGCTGATCGTCCGCGATCTGGAATGCGAAGACCTGGAATTCGGCGGCAAGGTGGAATCGGTTCTGATCGACGGTTTCAGCGGCGCTATGGATCTGAATTGCAATCTCGATATGAAGATCGATTGCCGCTCCCTTAAGGGCTCGCTCGATATCAACCAGCTGTCCGCCATCTCTAGGGTTACCGTTCCCGGCGACATGCCGGTTTCAGCGCGGAGCCGCGGTATCGGAAACTCCGTTTATTTCCAGCGCAGTGGCGCGGCGGTCGAAGATTTTTCCCAGCCTGAAGCCGAAGCCGTCATTGAGCTGAACGGGCTTAAAAGCGAGCTGTTCATCTGCGCTGAAGATTGATTCCTCCGGCGGCAAGAGCAATACAAAAAAGCGGCGTGACCTGTGTCACGCCGCTTTGGCATATCACGAAGCTATCGGTGTTCAAAACATATCCTTTTTCTTGAGCAAAACAATGGAACCGATGCAGATCAGCAAACTGATGCCAAGTATCAGATAGAAACCGCCCCAGCCGATACCGGCAAAAGGAACGGGCACGTTCATGCCGAAGAAGCCGGAGATCATGGTGGGGATGGCCAGGATGATGGTGATGGCCGTCAGCAGCTTCATGGTCATGGACAGATTGTTGGAGATCAGGGAGGAGAAGGCGTCCATGGTGGACTTCATGGTATCCGAATAGATCACGGCCATCTCGATGGCCTGGTTGTTTTCGGTGATGACGTCTTCCAGCAGGTCCTCGTCCTCTTCGTACATCTTTACCACCTTGCCGCGGATCAGACGGTTCAGCACTTTGGCGTTGTAGCGCAGGGAGGTGGAAAAGTAGACCAGACTCTTTTGCATATTCAGCAAATAGAGCAGTTCCTTGTTCTTCATGGTACGGGACAGCTCGTCTTCCGTATATTCGGTGCGGCGATTGATATCCCGCAGATAGCGGATGAAAAGGTTGGTCTTACGGTTGATGATGTGGTAGAGGAAACGGGTCTTTTTAAAGGTCGCCAGACCCTTGATACGGCTGGCTACCGCTTCTTCGTACAGCTCCAGATCCCGCAGACAAATGGTGACGATGTAGTCGTCGTTGAGCACGATGCCCAGAGGTATGGTGTCGTAATAGACGTCTTCGTCCAGGATGTAGGGAGCATTGATGATGATGAGGGCCTGTTCCTCATCGTCGTCCATCTCCACACGGGGCAGTTCGTCTACGTCCAGCGGGTCCTTGAGGAAATCGTACTCCAGTCCGGTTTCCTCAGCTACTCGCTGCA
>CAMZIS010000125.1 GCA_947307285.1 uncultured Peptococcaceae bacterium
CATACAGCGGCCGCGGCGGCGCCGCCGCGCATCTGGCGACCGCAGCGGCAGGAAAAAGCCAGGGCCGCGGCGAAAACTAAAAATCGACGCAAAACGAAAATGGGGAAGGCTGCGCTCTTTCCCCCTGCGAGGGTATGACTTTGAAAAAGATCCTCATTGAAGGCGGAGCCAAGCTGCTGGGAGAAGTGACGGTATCCGGCGCCAAAAATTCGGTGCTGCCCCTGATCGCCGCCACCCTGCTGGCCGAGGGCGTCTCCTGCATCGACGACAGCCCCTGGCTGTCCGACGTGGACTGCATGTGCCGCGTGCTGGAGTCTTTGGGCGCCAGCACCTGCTTCGATAACGGAACACTGACCGTGAACACCCGCAATCTCAGCTCCAGCGAGCCCCCGGGGGAACTGGTGCGGAAAATGCGGGCCAGCTTCATCGTGATGGGCCCCCTGCTGGCTCGCACCGGCCGGGTCTGCATGAGCCTGCCCGGCGGCTGCGCCATCGGCGCCCGTCCCATCGACCTGCACCTGAAGGGCTTTGAGGCCATGGGCGCCCGCATCAGCATCGACCACGGCTTTATCGAGGCCAGCACGCCCCATCTGTTCGGCAGCCGCATCTATCTGGACTTCCCCAGCGTGGGCGCCACGGAGAACATCATGATGGCGGCTTCTCTGGCCGACGGTCTCACCATCATCGAAAACGCGGCCATGGAGCCGGAGATCATCGACCTGGCCAACCTGCTCAACGTCATGGGCGCCCATATCCGCGGCGCAGGCACCAACACCGTGCGCATCGAGGGCGTGGAAAAGCTGCAGCCGGCCCGGCACACCGTGATCCCGGACCGCATCGAGGCCGGCAGCTTCCTGGCCATGGCCGCGGCCACCGGCGGCGAGCTCATCGTCAACAACGTGCTGGCCGAGCATCTGCAGCCGGTCACGGCCAAGCTGCAGGAGGCGGGCTGCTTCATGGAGATCGGCTACGACAGCATCCACATCCTGGGCCCGGACAAACTGGAGCCTCTGGACGTGAAGACCCTGCCCTACCCCGGCTTCCCCACGGATATGCAGGCCCAGTTCATGGCTATGCTGGCCTGCTGCCGGGGAGCCAGCACCATTACGGAGACCGTGTTCGAGAACCGCTTCATGCACGCCGACGAGCTGATGAAGATGGGCGCGGACATCGAGATCGACGGCAACTGCGCCATCGTCAACGGCGTGAGCCGGCTGAAGGGCGCCCAGGTCAACGCCACCGACCTCAGGGCCGGCGCCGCCATGGTCATCGCCGCCCAGATGGCCAAGGGCGTCACCGAGATCGGCTGCATCGAGCACATCGAGCGGGGCTACGAGGATTTCGTGACCAAGCTGGAAAAGATCGGCACCCGGGTCAAGCTGGTGGACGTGTGACGGGCCAATAATAAGATACGGCAAAGCCTCCCCGAAAAGGGAGGCTTTTTCATATCCCCGGCCGCGGCGTGAAAAAGGCCCCGCGCGGGCATAGCGCGGAGCCTTTTTCGGGGGAAGTTATGTATGCTGAAAGAAAGATGGTTGTCAGTCGCAGATCAGGCCTGAGCCAGATTGGCCCGCATTTTGTCGGCCACCTGCCAGAAGACGCTGAATTCCTCTTCGCTGATGCCGCCGCTGAGCTGCTGGTTCAGATCGAACATGCCTTTGCGCACCGTGCGGCAGACGCTGCGGCCCTTGTCGGTCAGAATCAGCCGTTTCAGGCGGCTGTCGCTCTCCACCTGGATGCGGCGGATGAAGCCCGCCAGCTCCAGTTCTTTCATGAGGCCGGACACGGTGGAACGGGGCATGGAGAAATAAGCTTCCACGTCTCTTTGATAGACGTCTTTTTCCTGTCGGTAGATGTAGCTCAAAATCTGGTATTGCTGGCGGGTAACGCCTGCGGGCAGCACGGACTGATTGATCTCTCTTTGCAGCAGCCGGGCGATGCGTCCGACTTCGTTAGCTGTGTTACGCATAGGCCATTACTCCTTTCTTGCCTTCATCGTAGCAGAGAAATATCAACGAAATGTAAACTGAATGTAAATGTTTGTTGAAGTTCAGCTGACGAATTGTGGTATAATAATTGTCGAACGATCTATTTGACGTAAGGAGAGCGGATTATGTTCCAGATCATGGTGGTGGAAGACGATATCCAGCTGCAGCAGCTGTTTTGCCGCGTGCTGAGCCGCAACGGCTATACGGCCCTGCCCGCGGACGACGGCGAGGAGGCGCTGGAGCTGTTGGAGCACGAGCACGTGGACCTCATCATCTCCGATATCATGATGCCCCGCATGAACGGCTACGAGCTGGTGACGGCCCTGCGCGAGGCCGATATCTCCATCCCGGTGCTGATGATCACGGCCCGGGACGGCTTCGACGACATGCGGCGGGGCTTCCTCTCCGGCAGCGACGATTACATGGTAAAGCCCGTCAACGTCAACGAGATGGTCCTCAGGGTCCAGGCCCTTTTGCGCCGGGCCCAGATGGTCAGCGAACGCCGGGTCGCCCTGGGCGGCACCGTGCTGGACCTGGGCTCTTTCTCCGTGACCGTGGGCAACGAACGCATGGAGCTGCCGCAAAGGAATTCCAGCTCCTGTACAAGCTGGCCTCTTTTCCCGGCAAGATCTTCACCCGCCAGCAGCTGATGGACGAGATCTGGGGCCTGGATTCCGAGACCGAGAGCCGCACGGTGGACGTACATATCAACCGGCTGCGGGACCGCTTCCGGGACAACCCGGATTTTCAGATCGTCACCATCCGCGGCGTCGGCTACAAGCTGGTGCGCAGCCATGAGTAAGCGAGCTGACAAAAAAACGGGCCTGGCCGACCTGCGCAACCGGCAGGTGGCCCTGCGCCTCTACTATACGGTCATCGTCTTCTACATCCTCTTCGTCACCATGGTGCTGGTGGGCGGCTTCTGTCTGCTGCTGGTCAGCGCGGGTCTGGTGGTGAACCTGAACTACCTGCCCATCATCATCGTCTGCCTGATCAGCATCCTGGTGGGCACCCTGCTGTCCGCCTACATCAGCCGGCGCATCTTCGCGCCCATGCTGCGCCTGTCCGAGGCCTCGAAGCTGGTGGCCCGGGGCGATTTCAGCGTGCGGGTGGATACGGACACCCAGATCAACGAGATCAGGGAGACCTGCGAGAACTTCAACGCCATGGTGGAGAACCTGTCCCGCATCGAGACCCTGAGCAACGATTTCGTGGCCAACGTGTCCCACGAATTCAAGACCCCCATCACCGCCATCGAAGGCTACGCCATGCTGCTGCAGGACCCCAGCCTGAGCGAGGAGGAACGGGACGACTGCGTGGAGCGCATCCTGAAAAACACGGGCCGCCTGTCCAATCTGGTGGGTCACATCCTCACCCTGTCCAAGATCGAGAACCGCAGCGGCGCTCTGGAGCGGCAGCCCTTCCGGCTGGACGAGCAGATCCGCCGCGCCATCGTGGAGCTGGAGCCCAAATGGTCGGCCAAGAACTGCGGGCTGGCGGTGGAGCTGCCCGTCATCCTCTACGACGGCAACGAAGGCCTGCTGGCTCAGGTATGGACCAACCTGCTGGACAACGCCATCAAATTCAGCCCCGAGGGCGGCACCGTCTCGGTCAGCGCCCGGGAGGAAGAGCGGCGGGTGCTGGTCAGCGTGGGCGATCAGGGGCCGGGGGTGGCGGAGGAGAGCCTCTCCCACATCTTCGACAAATTCTATCAGGGCGACACCTCCCACCGGGCCGAAGGCAACGGCCTGGGCCTGGCTCTGGTAAGGGAGATAGCACAGGTGCATGGAGGTAACGTCAGCGTAGAAAATCATGACGGAGCCGTGTTCACGGTTGAGCTGGCAAAATAAAATAAAAGTAAAATATAAAAAACGGAAGGCTTTGTTCCGCCAGATCGGAACAAAGCCTCATTTTCTCTTCACTGTTATCTCTTCTCTCTTCTCTCTTCTCTATTGTTTTCTTGCCAGCTGGTA
>CAMZIS010000126.1 GCA_947307285.1 uncultured Peptococcaceae bacterium
CGGCACCGGCTACAGCGTGCTGGACATGGTGAAGACCTTCTCCAGAGTCAATCAGGTCAAGGTGCCCTACGTCATCGCGCCCCGGCGGCCCGGGGACATCGCCGTGAACTACGCCGACCCGGCCAAGGCCCGGCAGGTCCTGGGCTGGCAGGCCGAATATACGCTGGAAGACATGTGCCGCGACGCCTGGCGCTGGCAGACCCTGAACCCCCAGGGCTACGACAGCCCCCCGCCGGAGCAGCCCTTTTTGTCCTGGCGTTAAGAGGTAACTGCTATGCGGGCACAGGATATTTTAGAGCGCTCGGACGCTTTGTTCGCCGCGGGCAAAGGCGCTGAGGCCGTGGCTCTGCTGGAGAGCTCCTACGAGCAGGCCCGGCAGGAGGGGGACTGGCAGACCCGGCTCACCCTGGTCAACGAGCTGATGGGCTACTGGCGCGCCGCCAGCCGTTTCGACCGGGCCTGGGCCTACGTGGACGAGGCCCGCCAGCTGCTGGAGGAGCACGATATCGCCCGCACTCTGGCCGGAGTGACCACGGTGCTGAACATCGCCACCGTGTTCAGGGCGGACCGCAAGCCCAAGGAGGCGCTGGCCCTCTACCGCGAGGTGGAGCAGGTCTATCTGGCCGAAGGGCTGCAGGCCGATTACCGGCTGGGCGGGCTTTACAACAACATGGCCGTATCCTCGCTGGAAGCGGGGGAGCGGCAGCAGGCCTTGACCTACGCCCGGGCCGCCGTGTCCGCGCTGGCGGGGGCGGAGGACGCCGCGGGAGAGCGGGCCACGGTCTACGCCAATCTGGCGGCAGTTCTGATGCAGGCCGACCCGCCGGCCTTCGACGAGGCGGAGACCTGCCTTGAGCAGGCTTTGTCCCTGTTCCGGAAGGAAGACCCCACCAACCCCCATTACGGCGGCGCTTTGTCCGCCCGGGCCTATCTGGCCTTCCGCCGGGGCGACGAGGACGAGGCCATAGCGCTCTACCGGCAGGCCATGGAGATCACCCGCCGCGCCTTCGGCGAGAACCGGGATTACCAGCGGCTGGCCGCCAATCTGGATTTGCTGCTGAAGCGAAAGGAACAGCGTGGATAAGGAATTACAGCTCAACGAATCCGGCCTCGTTCTCAGCGAGGCCTTTTATCGCGAGGCGGGCCGTCCCGCCATCGAGCGCGGCTGTCCGCAGGCCCTGCCTTATCTTGCCGCGGGCCTGGTGGGGGAAGGGTCGGAGTGCTTCGGCTTTGACGACCGCATCTCCATGGACCACGATTACGGCCCCTCCTTTTGCGTGTGGCTGACGGAGGAGGATGAAAAACGCTTCGGCGATCAGCTGCGGCAGGTGTTGGCGGAGCTGCCCGCCGAATTCCACGGCGTGAGCTACGGCCTCCGGCTGGAGCAGGCCCGGGGCCGGCGAGGTCTTGACACCGTCCCTGATTTTTACCGGCGCTTTCTGGGCAAACGCTACGAACCTGCCAGCCTCACCGACTGGTTCCTGCTGCCCGAGACCCATCTGGCCGCCGCCACCAACGGCCGGGTGTTTGAGGATAATTCAGGGGAATTCAGCCGCATCCGGCAAAAGCTGCTGGATTTCTACCCGGAGGACGTGCGGCGGCACCGGATGGCCTGCCGGGCCGTGACCATGGCCCACGAGGGCCAGTGCAACTACAGCCGCATGCTGCGGCGGGGGGACACGGTGGCCGCCTTTATGGCCCTGGGCCGCTTCATGGAAGCCGCCTGTTCCATGATCCACCTGCTGAACCGCCGCTACACCCCCTATTACAAATGGGCCTGGAAGAGCCTGGCCGCCCTGCCCAAGCTGCGGGAAGCCGCGGACGCTCTGCAGCGCCTCAGCCAATGCGGGCCCGATCTTTCCCATTGGCCTGCCGCGGACTGGGAAAAGTACGGCCGCCGGCTCAATCTGCACGACCCCGCGGTGGCCGGCATCGAGGAGGTCTGCGCCCTCGTTTCCGCGGAGCTGCTGCGGCAGGACCTGGCCGAGGGCGGGGATTATCTGGAAGAACAGGCCCGGGAGCTGCAAAGAGGCATCGAAGACGACCTGATCCGCAGCCAGCCCATCAAGGTGAATTGAGGAGCGTTTTATGACCGGCATCAAAGATATCGTGGCCGAGGAATGGCGCCAGTTCCAGCTGGTACAAAACGAAGGGGGCCGGGCCTCCTGTCAGGACGATTTCCCCGAATTCCAACGCCAGCGGGAAAGCCAGTTCCGGGCCTGGCCGCAGCAGCTGCGGGACAGCTATTATCAGGACCTGCTTGACGCCGCGCAGCAGGGCCGCAATCTGCTGACGGAAAAATACGCCTACATGATGCGGGAGACCGCGCCGGAGCGCTTCGCCGCCATGGAGCATCTTTTGCCGCCGGTGGACGGGGAAAAGCGGGCCCTGGTGGAGGAGATCGCGGCCGCCCATATGGAGTGGGCGGAGAGATTCGCGGAAAAGTTCCCCCTCTACGCCGCCACGGGGCGGCCTCTCCGGGCCGCCGACGCTTTCCCGGGCCAGACCGCCATCGAGACCTATACCCGGGGCGAGCTAACCACCTATTCCACCCGCACCCTGCGCCTGTACGCGGACTACGTCCGCCGCTGCCGGGAACAGGGCGTGAACCTGGCGCAGGAGATACGGGACAACACCGCCCGCGCAATCGGGCTCTCCGGCTCGGAGGAGGCGGAGGAGATGCTGGCCCGCAAGTACGGCAAAGCCTGAACCGCATCCTATACGCGCATAAGAAAAGCTCCCGCATGGCGGGAGCTTTTGCGTATCCATATGTTGCAGTCTCAGTCGTCCTTTCTGTGTAAGGCGTTGGCGATGGCCACCACCGCACCGTAGGCCACGCCGGCCACGGGCCAGACGATCCAGGTGCGGCCCCAGTCCATGGTGATGAAGCTCCAGGCCAGGTAGCCGGCGGTGACCAGGCCCCAGTAGATGCCGGACAGAGGATCGGAGCGTTTGCGGGCGGCCTTGCTCTCCCGGCTGTAGTCCCCTTCCTCCAGCAGCATCTTGAAGCCGTCCCAGACCATGGAGCTCCTGACGATGAGCAGTACGCCCAAGGCTATCAGCACCAGCAGCAGGCCCACGCAGACGATGGAGACGAAGGTCTCTTTATCGCCGTTGACGATGAGGCTGAAGAACAGGGGCAGCACCGCCAGGACGCAGAGGACCACGCCCACGGTGAGCAGGCTGGTATGCACGGGCCGGAACTTTTCCTGCCGGTCCCGCACCATGCCGTCCACGCCATACAGGGTCTCGATGTCCTCCTGCTCCAGATATTCGAAGCGGGAGGCCCGCTGGTTGCAGGTGATGAACAGGGCCACGGCGGAGGCGATCATCAGCATCATCACCACCAGACCGATACCGGCGGCCTGGGCCTCGGAAAGGGCCAGCAGACCCAGGTCATGGGCGCCGCCCAGCAGGATCAGCAGCACGGGCGAGAGGATGCACAGCAGCACGCCCAGGGCGGTGCGGCGGGAATTGAGGTCCCGCACCTGCAGGAACTCGGAGGCTTCTTCCATAGAAACGGGGCGGGCCAGGGCTTCCACCGCGCCCTCAATCGCCGGCTCCGTTCTTTCTATATTATCTTTGAGCAAATAATCGGTGCTGACCCCGAACAGCTCGGACAGGCGGATGATGCGGGCCATGTCCGGCACGGATTGGGCCCCCTCCCATTTGGAGATGGACTGGCGGCTCACTCCCAGCTGCTCCGCCAGCTCCTCCTGGGACCAGCCGTTCTTCTTTCTCAGTTCGATGATCTTGTCCGCTAATATCATGGTCGTGTTCTCCTTTGCATTATTTCCCTGCGGGACGATCACAGCATAGCGGATTTCCCACGCGCACGCCATAAAGCCTGCTTGGAAATAGCGCAACCAGCGGTTGCAACCGGAGGTTTCCGGGTTTCATTTTACTCTTTCGGGCCGGATGGGTCAAGAAAAAAGCGGAAAAAGGGCGGA
>CAMZIS010000127.1 GCA_947307285.1 uncultured Peptococcaceae bacterium
TGACATCAACGCTGGCGCGCTTTATTCCATATTCAGCTTCACCTGCTTGCCGCAGAGGGCGGCCAGGTCGGCGTCCGCGCTGTTGACCAACTCTATCTCCAGCTCGCCGGTATCGAAGCGGTTCAGCAGCATGCGCAGCTTGGCGCTGGAGAAATTTTTGAAGCGTTCGTTGTCCATGGCCAGCTTGACCGCGGCGTTGGTCAGGCCCAGCGTCACCTGCTTGCCGCCCCAGAAGCTGCCGTCGGCCCAGGCCTCTGCCGCCTGATAGACCGTGCCCTGGATGTCCTTGACCGTGGAGGAGATCACTGTGGGGGAAAGCTTTGAGCGGTCGTAATCGCTGGCCAGCACCCAGGCGCCGGCCGCCTCGGCCGCGCCGCAGACGGAGGAGGTGAAATCGCCGCAAACGTAAATGGCCTCCACGCCGTTGGCGTACCAGGAGCCGGAAAGGGCGAGAGCTGCCGAATCGTCCCGCAGCAGACCGGTGTAGGTGTAGTAGAGGTCGACTTCTTTATTATTGTCCTCCGCCGCCTGGTTCACGCCCTGGATGAAGCCGGCGCCGCAGCGCACGGTGGCGGGCAGGGGCAGGCCGCCCATGAAGCCGATCTTGTTGAAGCCTTCCGCTACCAGGGCGTAGCCCGCCAGATAGCCGGCCTCCCGCTCGGTGTAGAGCACGGCGTAGGTGTTGGGCGCAACTTCATATTCGGTAAAGTCCAGGGAATGGGGCTCGCCGTCGCACAGCACGAAGCTGATCTCGGGGTACATAGACTGGGCTTCGTACACGGTGTCGCCGTATTCCGCGCCGGCGCAGACGATGAGCTGGGCCCCGTTTTCCACGGCCCGGCCCACGGCGTTGAGGCGCGCGGCCTGGGTTTCTTCTTCCGCCGGGTAAAAGTCGGCGGCCAGCTCGTTTTCTTCGCCGAAG
This sequence comes from uncultured Peptococcaceae bacterium, assembly GCA_947307285.1. Taxonomy (GTDB): domain Bacteria; phylum Bacillota; class Dehalobacteriia; order UBA4068; family UBA4068; genus CALXSV01. The sequence continues at coordinate 923 of CAMZIS010000127.1, forward strand.
GCAGAGAGTCCGGCCCAGGCCGCGGCGGCGTAGCCGGGACCGTCTATGCCCTCCGCCCCGGTGATCAGGGCCAGAGGCACGGTGTTGACGGGAGCGGCCTCGCCGCCCTCGCCTCCGGTCTCCGTATCGGTCCCGTCTTCGTCGTCGATGAGCTGGGCCCCGATGTCGACGCAGCCGGAACAGAGCAGGGTGGCGGCCAACAGCAGGCAGCAGGCCAGCAGGACAAGGATTTTTTTCATAAAGGGTCTTCTTTCTTTCAGGTCAGGGTAGAAGGGGAAAAGGCGTGGGGCAGCAGCTCCGCCAAAGTGGTCTCCCGATAGTCCGCGGCGCTTTTGGCGCAAAGCACCGGGAAATCCGGCGGGCAGAATTCGGCCAGCCACTGGCGGCACACGCCGCAGGGCCAGAAATAGGTCTCCGGCTCCTTGCCTGTGGGTCCGCCGGCCACGGCCAGCATCGTGAACTTCCGCACCCCGGCGGACACGGCGGCGGCCATGGCGGAGCGCTCCGCGCACAGGGTGGGCGAATAGCCCGCGTTTTCCACGTTGCAGCCGGTGAAGACCCGGCCGTCGGCGGTGAGCAGGGCCGCGCCCACGCTGTACCCGGAATAGGGGCAGTAGGAATTGTCCCGGGCGGCCAGCGCCAGTTCTATCAGTTCCCGTTTATCCATAGGGCAGTTCTCCTATACTTCGTCCGGGTAGAGGGCGCTCACTCCGGCGGAGCAGCCCAGCCGGTCCGCGCCGGCCTTGAGCAGGGCTTCCATGGTCTGCCGGTCGCGGATGCCGCCGGCGGCCTTGATGCGGACATTGGCCGGCAGCAGGGAGCGGAACAGCGCAACGTCGGCTATATCGGCCCCGGCAGTACCGAAGCCGGTGGAGGTCTTGATAAAGTCGGCCCCCGCCCCTTCCACGCAGCGGCAGAGGACGATCTTTTCCTCCTGCGTGAGGTAGCAGGTCTCCACGATGACCTTCAGTATCCTGTCGCCGCAGGCCCGCTTCAGGGCGTCGATCTCGTCCTGCACCTTGAACCAGTCGCCGTTCTTCACGTCGCAGATATTAATGACCATGTCGATCTCGTCCGCGCCGTCGGCCAGGGCCTGCCGCGTTTCCGCGAGCTTGGCCTCACGGACCGCGTAGCCCAGGGGGAAGCCCACCACGGTGCTGACGGGAAGGTCGGGGAAGGCATCACGTACCCGCCGCACGTAGCAGGGGGGTATGCAGACGGCGGCCGCGCCGAAGCGTTCCGCCTCCCGGCACAGCTTTTCGATCTGTGGCCAGGTTGAGTACGGTTTCAGCAGGGTGTGGTCGATATGGGAAAAGATCTCGGCAGCGTCCATGGTTCGCCTTTCTTGAACGGGGCAAGCCCCCGCGAATTTCTTCATCAGTATAACACAGGCCCCACCCGTTTGCAAACCGGCGGGGCCTGCCCCCTGTTCAGGCAGGCGGAATAGTCCGGCGGCAAAACTTACCGCCCGATTTTGCGGGTCTTCGTCTTGCATAATAATAAGAAATGATGTATTATTTACAAGTTAAGGCAAAAACCGCAGACGCGTACGCATAGACGGAGGTAAGACAATGGCGGACAAGCGAATCGCAGTTATGGACGGCAACGAAGCGGCGGCCTACGCGGCCTACGCTTTCACCGAGGTGGCGGCCATCTACCCCATCACCCCCAGCTCGCCCATGGCGGAAAAGACCGACGAATGGTCGGCCAACGGCCGCAGGAACCTGTTCGGGCAGACCGTGACCCTGGTGGAGATGCAGTCCGAGGCCGGCGCCATCGGCGCGGTCCACGGCTCCTCCGAGGCCGGGGCCCTCAGCACGTCCTTCACCAGCTCCCAGGGCTTGATGCTCATGCTGCCGGTGATGCACCGCATCGCCGGTACCCGCCAGCCCGCCGTGCTGCACGTGGCCGCCCGCACCGTGGGCACCCACGCCATGTCCATCTTCGGCGACCAGTCCGACGTGATGAACTGCCGCGGCACCGGCTGGACCATCATCTCCTCCGGCTCGGTGCAGGAGGTCATGGACACCGCCGGCGTGGCCCATCTGGCCGCCATCGAGGGCCGCATCCCCTGCATGCACTTCTTCGACGGCTTCCGCACCTCCCACGAGATCCAGAAGATCGAGACCATCGATTACGAGGATTTCCGCTCCCTGCTGGATATGGAGGCGGTGGAGCGTTTCCGGGCCGAAGCCCTGAACCCGGAGCACCCCACCCTGCGCAACACGGTGCAGAACCCGGACGTTTATTTCCAGTTCCGGGAGGCCAACAACCGCTTCTACAACGCCATGCCCGACATCGTGGAGCATTATCTGGCGGAGATATCCCGCGTCACCGGCCGCGGCGGCGAAAACGGCGAGCCCTACCGCCTGTTCAACTACTACGGCGCCCCTGACGCGGAGCGGGTCATCGTGGCCATGGGCTCGGTGTCCGGCACTATCCGCGAGGTGGTGGGATACCTGAACGGCCGCGGCGAAAAGGTGGGCTTCCTGCAGGTCCGTCTCTACCGGCCCTTCGCCATGGAGCGCTTCCGCGCGGCCCTGCCCGCCTCCTGCCGCCGCATCGCCGTGCTGGACCGCTGCAAGGAGATGGGCTCCGCCGGCGAGCCCCTGTATCAGGACGTGGTCACCGCCTTCGCCAATCTGGCGGATTCTCCCCTCATCGTGGGCGGACGCTACGGCCTCTCCTCCAAGGATACGGACCCGGCCCAGATCAAGGCCGTGTTCGACAACCTGAAGCTCGATTCTCCCAAAAACAGCTTCACCATCGGCATCACCGACGACGTGACCTTCCTCTCCCTGCCGGTGGAGGGCCATCTGGAGACCGGCGACCCCCGCACCACCTCCTGCAAGTTCTGGGGCCTGGGTTCCGACGGCACCGTGGGCGCCAACAAGAACTCCATCAAGATCATCGGTGACCACACCGACATGTACGCCCAGGGCTACTTCGCCTACGACTCCAAGAAGTCCGGCGGCCTCACCGTCAGCCATCTGCGCTTCGGCAAGACCC
>CAMZIS010000128.1 GCA_947307285.1 uncultured Peptococcaceae bacterium
TCCAGAGCCCGCGGCGCAGCTTGTTCATGCTGTCGTAAGTAAAGAAGCTCACGTTGTCCGAGTCCTTACCGGATGTATAATGCCAGGCCCAGAAAGCGGCGAACAGGGTAGCCAGCAGCAGCAAAATGGGGAACAGGGGGCGGCCCAGCACCAGCAATGGCGCGGAAAAGACCAGGCCGACCAGGCTCCACTGCAGCAGCGACCAGGCGCTGTCCCGGGCAAAGCGGTCGGTATATACCAGCAGCGAGCCCTCGGCCTGCGCGCCGTTTTTGCTGGCGTGGTTCAGCACGCGGGTAACCGCCTCTTTTTCGGACATGCCGGAATCGCGCAGCCGCTGCTTTTCCCTGCGCATCTGCTTGAGCATAAGCGTGTGCAGGCGATCGGCCGGTTCCGTCTGGCGGTAATCGGCAAACAAAATATCCAGATAACGCTGCAGATCGTCGTTAGGATCGTTCATTGGCCTTTCGCTCCGTGTAGATTCTGAATTTGATTATAACATATCGTTCCCTAAAAGAAAACAATCTCACCGCCTCTTATTTGCCGCTTTTGCTATGTAACGCCATGATTTTTATTGCATAAACTCTTGACATAAGCCCGGGCTTGCTGTATATTTATTCAATAAAAAGCAGTTATTATTCATGGAGGCTGTAAGCTATGAAAAAAGAAGAGATCAAAAAAATCGTACTCGCTTATTCCGGCGGCCTGGATACGTCCATCATCATCCCCTGGCTGAAGGAAAACTATAACGACCCCGAGATCATCGCCGTCGCCGCCGACGTGGGCCAGAAAGACGAACTGGACGGTCTGGGCGAAAAGGCCATCAAGACCGGAGCGTCCAAGCTTTACATAGCCGACCTGAAAGAGGAATTCGTCACCGATTTCATCTTCCCCGCCGTGCAATGCAACGCCGCCTATGAAAAGGATTATCTGCTGGGCACCGCCCTGGCCCGTCCGCTGATCGCCAAAAAGCTGGTGGAGATCGCCCGCAAGGAAGGGGCTCAGGCCATTTGCCACGGCTGCACCGGCAAAGGCAACGACCAGGTCCGTTTCGAGATGACTATCCGCCGCTTCGCTCCGGATATGGAGATCATCGCGCCCTGGCGCGAATGGGACATCAAATCCCGCGATGAAGAGATAGACTATGCCGAAGCCCACGGCGTACCGCTGAAGATATCCCGCCAGACCAACTATTCCAAGGACAAGAACATGTGGCATCTGTCCCACGAAGGTCTGGACCTGGAAGACCCGATCAACGAGCCCCAGTACGATAAGGACGGCTTCCTCGAACTCACCGTTCCGCCCTCCAAAGCGCCGGACGAACCGGAATACGTCACCATCAAATTCAACAAGGGCATACCCATCGCCGTAAACGGCAAGGCCTTGAATCCGGTGGATCTGGTGGAAGAACTGAACGCCATCGGCGGACGCAACGGCGTCGGTCTGGCCGACCTGGTGGAGAACCGTCTGGTGGGCATGAAGTCCCGCGGCGTCTACGAGACCCCCGGCGGCAGCATCCTCTACCGCGCCCATCAGGTGCTGGAGACCATTTGCCTGGACCGTGAGACCCAGCACTACAAGGAGCAGATAGCCCTGAAATACGCGGAGCTGATCTATTTCGGTCAGTGGTACACCCCGCTCAGGGAAGCCATCGCAGCCTTCGTGGAAAAGACCCAGGAGAACGTCACCGGCGAAGTGAAGCTCAAGCTGTACAAGGGCAATATGTTCAACGCCGGCGTCAGCTCGCCTTACTCCCTGTTCAATCAGGATTTCTCCACCTTCGATAAGGACGAGGTCTACAACCAGCAGGACGCCGACGGCTTCATCCGCCTGTTCGGCCTGCCCATCACAGTCCGGGCCATCATGGAAGAAAAGCACACCCGCGGCAAGGACACGGTGGTTATTGGCAAACGCGACTGAATGCGCTATAATTACGGGGTGGGCGGTGACCCACCCCGTTTTGATTTATTATGCACCTAAAACATGCAAGGAGTATGCATATGGATAAGATCTGGACCGGACGCTTCAGCAAGGAGCTGGACGAGACCGCAGCCCGCTTCAACAATTCCCTGCCCGTGGACAAGCGCATGTACCGCCAGGACATCCTGGGTTCCATGGCCCACGCCGCCATGCTGGGCCAGCAGGAGATCATCAGTGAGGAAGACGCGGAGGCCATCGTCAGCGGACTGGAAGGCATCCTGGCCGACATCGACAGCGGCGCTCTGGTGATCGAGGGCAATGCCGAAGACATCCACAGCTTTGTGGAGGCAGAGCTGACGGCACGCATCGGCGATGCGGGCCGCAGGCTGCACACGGGACGTTCCCGCAACGACCAGGTGGCCACCGATCTGCGGCTCTATCTGCGGGAGCGCTGCGAGGATATCTACGCGCTGCTGGAAGAGCTCATCCGCACCCTGGCGCGGAAGGCGGAAGAATACAGCGACGCCATCATGCCCGGCTACACCCATCTGCAGCGGGCGCAGCCCCTGATGTTCGGCCATCATCTGCTGGCTTACTGCCAGATGTTCCTGCGGGATCGTAGCCGCTTTCTGGATGCGTCCCGGCGCATGAACCGCTGCCCGCTGGGGGCGGGTGCCCTGGCCGGAGCCACCTTCCCCATCGACCGGGACCTGACCAGCGATATGCTGGGCTTCGACGAACCCTGCAGCAACAGCATGGACGCGGTATCCGACCGGGATTTCTGCCTGGAGCTGGCCTCCTGCTGTTCCATCGCCATGGCCCATCTTTCCCGTCTGGCCGAGGAGCTTATCCTGTGGTGCAGCTGGGAATTCCGCTTCGTCAATCTTGACGACGCTTTTGCCACCGGGTCCTCCATGATGCCGCAAAAAAAGAACCCGGACATGGCGGAGCTGATCCGCGGCAAGTCAGGACGGGTATTCGGCAGGAACATGGCTCTGCTGACCATGGTCAAGGGCCTGCCGCTGACCTATAACAAGGACCTGCAGGAGGATAAAGAGGCCATCTTCGACTGCATGGATACCCTGGAGGACTGCCTGCGAGTGGCCGCTCCCATGATCGCCACCATGACCGCGGACCGGCAGCGTATGCGGCAGGCGGCGGCCGAAGGCTTCATCAACGCCACTGACCTAGCCGATCATTTGGTGGGCAAAGGCCTTCCCTTCCGCACCGCCTACAAGCTGGTGGGCGAGCTGGTGGCCCGCTGCGAGCAGGAAGGGACGACTTTAGAGCAGCTGCCCCTTGCCGTGTACCGCGAATACAGCGAGCTGTTCGGCGAAGACCTGTACGCGGCCATCGACCTGGACGCCTGCGCCGCCAAAAGGCAGAGCCTGGGCGGCGGATCGAAGGAATCGGTCCTGGCCCAGCTCCAGGAGCTGAAGCTGTAACGGCAGGCCGGGAACGAGCCGGTCGCAGCATGCATATAGATACAAAACAGGAGCGGACTTTTGTCCGCTCCTCTTGATTTACATACGGAAGATATGTTTTTGCTCAAATGCCTTCGGCCACCGGATCGCCATCGTAGTAGGGATAGAGATGGGCGTCCAGTTTTGTGCCGACGATACTGTTGAAGTAATTGTTGGCCAGCATAAGCACGCCGAAGGTGACCAGCAGTACCATGGTCTCTTCGTCGTAGCGGGCCTGCAGGGCCTCATAGACGTCGTCCGGCACATAGTTCGGATCCTTGGCCAATGCCCGGGCAAAGGCGATCAGGTCGTTTTCCTCATCCGTGAATTCGAAGGTATCGAAGTCCACGCCCATGTCCGACACCAGCTTTTTGAAGTAGTGACCGCAGATCAGGCAGTCCGTGCCGGTGGACACGGCGTAGCAGAAGAAGGTGAGGCTGCGGGCGGGGATGTGCTTGGCCAGCTCCCGGTTGACGGCATAGAAGCCGTTTTCCAGCGAATCGAAGGCTCCCAGATTGTGCATGA
>CAMZIS010000129.1 GCA_947307285.1 uncultured Peptococcaceae bacterium
AGCGGGCCCTGGTGCAGTACCGGGAGCCGGGGAATTACGCCCTGGTGAAGGAAGCCCTGCTGAAGGCGGGGCGGGCCGACCTCATCGGCTTCGGCAAGAATTGTCTGATCCCGCCCCGGCCCCTGAAGGAAGCCCCGGCGAAAGCAGGTACCGAGAAAGATAAAAGCAGGGGCAAAAATCTTTCGGGCAAAAAGGCCCCGGGCAAAAGCAGCGGTCACGGCAAGGCCGCGGCCAAGCCCGCCGGCAAAAGCAAAACCGGCAAAGCGCATGGCCGTGGGCCCGCCAAAAAGCGGGGCAGATAGACGCGACCATATATAACAAGACCCGCGAAGTATCGCGGGTCTTGCTTTATGCATGTTGATTAACTTCAGCCCTCAATAGGCGCAGATGGTGGTGCCGGTCCTGCCCTCCAGGGCTTCTATGGCCTTGTCCAAAGAGGTGATGATGGCCTTTTTGTGACGGCCGGAATTGGCGAACTTGATGCCGGCCATGACCTTGGGCAGCATGGAGCCGGGGGCGAAATGACCTTCTTCCACGTATTTCAGAGCCTGCTCCACCGTCATGGCGCTGATCTCCTCCTGGTCGGGCTTGCCGTAGTTGAGGCAGACCTTTTCCACCTCGGTGAGGATCATCAGCACGTCCGCGTCCACTTCCTCGGCCAGCAGCTCGGCGGCGTAGTCCTTGTCGATGACCGCGTCCACGCCCACGTAGTTGCCCTGTTCGTTGAGGATGCAGGGGATGCCCCCGCCGCCGCAGGTGATGAGGATGGTGCTGTCCCACAGCCGCTTGATGGTCTCGGCCTCCACGATCTTTTTGGGCAGAGGCGAAGCCACCACCCGGCGCCAGCCCCGACCGGCGTCCTCTTTCATGACATAGCCCTTTTCCACGGTGAGGGCCCGGGCTTCTTCTTCGGTGTAGAATTTGCCGATGGGTTTGGTGGGATTGGTGAAACCGGGATCGCCGGCGTCCACCAGCACCTGGGTGATGAGGGTGACCACCGGGATATAGCCCTTGCCCAGTCCGTGCAGGGCCTCTTTCATGGCCAGCTGCAGATGGTAGCCGATATAGCCCTGGCTCATGGCGCCGCACACGTCGAAGGGCATGGCCGGAGTGACGCTGGCCGCGGTCTCGGAGGCCAGCAGGATGCGCCCCACCTGGGGCCCGTTGCCATGGACGATGCAGGTCTCATAGCCCGAATATTCGATACGGGCCAGATGGCGGCAGGTCTGCCGCACCACCTCCAGCTGAGCCTCGGCCGTGGTCTCGCCGCCTTTGCGCTGCAGGGCGTTGCCGCCCAGAGCAACTACGATCTTGCCTTTGCAGTCTTCGCTCATCGTTCCCTCCTTAGGCAAGCATGGCCACTAACACGGCCTTGATGGTGTGCAGGCGGTTCTCCGCCTCGTCGAACACCTTGGAATTGGGGGAAAGGAAAACGTCGTCCGTGACTTCGCGGATGTCGTAGCCCAGGGCCAGCTGTTCCTTGGCCATGGTGGTCTCGAAATCGTGGAAGGAAGGCAGGCAGTGCAGGAAGATGCAGTCCGGGTTGCCGGTCTTGGCCATCAGTTCCTTGGTGACCTTGAAGGGGGTGAGCAGCTTCACCCGTTCCGGGATCAGGTCTTCCTCGCCCATGGAGGCCCAGATGTCGGTATAGAAGGCGTCCGCGCCCTTCAGGGCTGCCGGATCGTCGGTGCATTCGATGACGGCGCCGGTCTCCTTGGCCACCTCGGCGCAGCGGGCCATGACCTCGTCGGCGGCGCGCAGCTCCTTCGGGCCGAAGCCCACGTAATGCATACCCAGCTTGGAGCAGATATACATCAGGCAGTAGGCGATATTGTTGCGGGTGTCGCCGCAGAACACCAGCTTGCACTGGTTCAGAGGCTTGGCGATATGCTCTTCCATGGTCATAATGTCGGCCAGGGCCTGGGTGGGATGTTCCACGTCGGTGAGACCGTTGAACACGGGCACGCCGGAATACTTGGCCAGGTCTTCCACCACCTGCTGGTCGTAACCCCGGTATTCGATGCCGTCGAACAGGCGTCCCAGCACCTTGGCGCTGTCCACCAGGGATTCCTTTTTGCCCATCTGGGAGGATTTGGAATCCAGGAAGGTCACGCCGGCGCCTTCGTCCATGGCCGCCACTTCGAAGGAGCAGCGGGTGCGGGTGGAGGTCTTTTCGAACAGCAGCACGATATTCTTGCCCTTGAGGAGCTCCTCGCGGACGCCCTGCTTCTTTTTGCGCTTCAGCTCGTGGGCCAGATCGAGAAGGTAGCGCACCTCCTCCGGCGTGAAATCCATGATGCTCAAAAAGCTGCGTCCTGTTAAACTAACGCTCATCGGTATCTCTCCTTCGCATAAATATAAATTTATCTGAATAAATATTAACTGTGACGCTCTGCGACATTATTTATAAGAATAACATATCCGCAGAAAAAAGTAAATATCCTAAGGTTTGACAATGTTTTCGGCAATTGATATACTATCTATCGTATTCTAAAATACTACGAAAAGAGGTACGACCCATGATCAAGGCTCTGGTCACCGTCACCGGCAAGGACCGCACCGGCATCATAGCCGGCGTTGCCAGCCGCCTGGCCTGGTGTGACGTGAATATACTGGAGATATCCCAGACCGTTCTGTCCGGCTATTTCACCATGATGATGGTGGTGGACCTTTCCGGCAGCAAAATGAATTTCGGCCAGGTCTCCGACCAGATGAAGCAGGTCGGTGAAGAACTGGGCATGAATATAAACATGCAGCGCATGGACATCTTCGACGCCATGCACCGCATCTGAGGAGGATTTATGATCGAGACAGGCGAGATCATCCAGACCATGCGCATGATCCGGGAGGAGAATTTCGACATCCGCACCATCACCCTGGGTCTGAACCTGCTGGACTGCAACGGTCCCGACGCTGAGGCCACGGCCCGGCGCTGCTATGACAAGGTGTGCCGCTATGGCGAACGCCTGGTGGCCGTGGGCGAGGAGATCGAGACCGAATACGGCGTGCCCATCGTCAACAAGCGGGTCTCCGTCTCCCCCGTGGCCCTGCTGGGACTGGACGACCCCACTCCCGTGGCGCGGGCGCTGGATCAGGCGGCCGCCCGCATCGGCGTGAACTTTTTAGGCGGCTATTCCGCCCTGATGCAGAAAGGCGCCACCGCGGCCGATCTGAAGCTGGTCGAATCCATCCCCGAGGTGCTGGCCGCCACGGAGCGGCTGTGCGCCAGCGTTAACCTGGGCTCCACCCGGGCCGGCATCAACATGGACGCCGTGGCCCAGATGGGCCGCATCATCTGCCGCACGGCGGAGCTCACGAAGGAGCAGGACGCTCTGGGCTGCGCCAAGCTGGTTGTGTTCTGCAACGCGGTGGAGGACAATCCCTTCATGGCCGGCGCTTTCTGCGGCCCGGGCGAGCCGGAATGCGCCATCAACGTGGGCGTCAGCGGCCCCGGCGTGGTGCAGCGGGCCCTGAAAGAGATACCGGGCCAGCCCTTCGAGGTGGTGGCCGAGACCATCAAGCGCATGGCCTTCAAGATCACCCGTGTGGGCGAGCTGGTGGCCCACGAGGCCTCCCGCCGACTGAACATTCCCTACGGCATCGTGGACCTGTCCCTGGCTCCCACCCCGGCCCGGGGCGACAGCGTGGCCCACATCCTGATGGAAATGGGTCTGGAAATGGCAGGCGCCCCCGGCACCACAGCGGCGTTGGCCCTGCTGAACGACGCGGTGAAAAAGGGCGGCGTCATGGCCTCCGGCAACGTGGGCGGCCTGTCCGGCGCCTTCATCCCGGTCAGCGAGGACATCGGCATGATCGAATCCGTCACCGCCGGGGCGCTCTCTTTGGAAAAACTGGAAGCCATGACCTGCGTCTGCTCCGTTGGTCTGGACATGATCGC
>CAMZIS010000130.1 GCA_947307285.1 uncultured Peptococcaceae bacterium
CGGACCATGGCGCTGAGGAGCGGGGACGCGCCCTCACCAGGGGCGCCGACGATTTCCTGGTCGGGCCGGCCGCCTTGGAAGAGCTGCTGGCGCGGCTGCGGGTGCAGACCCGCCGCCGGGCGGGACGGGCCACCAACGTTTTCACCTCCGCCGATCTCAAGGTGGACTGCAACACCCGCCAGGTGTGGCGGGGAACGCAGGAGGTCATGCTCACCTCCCGGGAATTCGCCATCCTGGAATGCCTGATCTCCCACAAGGGCATGGTGCTCACCCGGGCCCAGATCGAAGACAACGTCTGGTCCTCCGGCTACGACGGCGGCTCCAACGTGGTGGACGTCTACATCAGCTACCTGCGGCGCAAGGTGGACGCTCCCTTCGGCGCCAAGCTCATCGGCACCGTGCGGGGCAAGGGCTACCTGCTGCGGGATATACCCACCGTCTGACTCTCGCGAAATTTATGCAGAAAAAAGGTCTGTCCGAAAGGACAGACCTTTTTGTGTAACGCGGCCCGAAACGCGGAGGAGGAGAGAGAAAGAAACCGCAAAGCAGGAAAGAAGAACACGTTCCGGGCGTCGGCATTAGCAGGTATAGGGGTCAGGATATAGGACTAATTGTATTAGTTTTGTATGTTTTCATGCGATTTAATCCGACAAAAACGGCGCTTTTCGGTCGCATCCCCGTCGCATATGGGTAGCGCCGGCTGCCGCCTTTCCCGCGGAGGCGCTTACGCGTTCCCTCCGGACAGCTTATCCAGCTGACGGCTGATCAGCTGCTGCTCGGATTTGCTGAGCAGGTGGGCCACGCTCTGCAGATAGTAGCGGGCCGCCGCCGGCCCCTTGTCCCGGGCCAGGGCATGGATCATGGCCACGTGCAGGCCGGCTTCCCGCGGGTAGACGGCCAGGCCGTCCCGGATCAGGCCGAACAGGGCCGGATAATTGCCCTCACGTCCCAGGATGGCGGCGTAGTCCAGTATCGCCTGACGGTAGTCGTCCTTGTAGAACTGGGCCCAGGGGAGCAGCCACAGCTCCGTATCGAAGGCGGGCAGCAGGCCGCCGCGGTAAAGGCGGATGGCCGCGGCCAGACAATCGGGGTCGCCGTTTTCCGCCCGGTAATACTGGCGCACCAGGGTGTCGAAATAGTCGCAGTCTATCACGAAGCGCAGCTCCGGATTGAGGATATAGGTGCCGTGATAGGGTGTGATCAGCGGTTTTTCGCAGATAGAGGCAAAGTTGCGGCGCAGCCGGAAGGCTACGTTCTTTACCATATTATATGGGTTGTCCAGCAGCTGATCCGGCCACAGAGTCTCCGCCAGCTCGTTGACGGGGACCACCCGTTCCCGGTTGCAAAGCAGGTAGAGCAGGAGCAGGCAGCTTTGGCGAGAGGTCATGTCGGCCCCGTCCAGGGTGCCCTTGCAGGTCTCCAGCCGGAAACAGCCGAACATGGTGACCCGCACCTCAACCGGATCCTCCAGCGGCGGCAGCTGGGTCAACGCTCCACCAGGGCGATGACAGCGGCCAGACTCTGCTCCGGCCGGCCGCCCAGGGCGATCATCACGTCCCGCCGCAGCCGGCGGCCATCCTCCAGCACCAGGGAGCTGAAGAGCAGCTTGGCGCCGAGGGCCGGACAGTCGGGCAGCCGCAGCGGCACGCTGTTGAGCAGGGACAGGGAAACGTTGTTGTACACCTCGCCGAAGGCGGGGTCGGGGTTGAACAGCTGCCAGGACAGCTCCGGCAGCCTGCCGTCGGGGCACAGGGCGGCGGCGGAGGGACTGACGAAGACCAGGCGGTTGCTTTCGGGATCGCTTATGCAGTAGCAGGGCTGGGCCTGTGCGTGAAATTCGTTGTTCATGGCTTTTTACGGGGGACGGCCGCGGCCTGCGTTTCCGGGGGATGGCCGGGACGCAGGGCGGATGCGGAATTGAATCATTGTCTAACATTAATATTATACTGACCGCGGGCTCCTTTGACAAGGCTCCGGAGCCGGCGCGTGGCAGATTCCCAAACTAATCCTCCATTAATATTATACTGGCTAAAGGCTGCTTTTACAATGGCTATTTGCTGGTCTTTTGTGGATTTCTTGTGAACATTATTAAAAATTGTAAAGAATTTATATAAAACGCTTGACAAAAGTTTCGGGATACGGTATATTGTAAATGTCAAAGATAGTCAAAGGAGGCTTCGTCCCATGCATAAAAGTCTGTACAGCCTGATGCTTATGGACGAGCTGGTGGACCGGGTGGACCGGCTGGCCGCCGAACAGGGCACCAACCGTTCCAATCTGGTGAACCAGATCCTGGCCCAGTATCTGTCGGTCACCACGCCGGAAATGCGTATCGGCTCCGTGTTCCGCCAGATCGAAAGCCTGATGAACGAGGAGCTCACCGGCATCGTGCCCTTCGTCAATCCCCATCAGCTGACCATGTCCATGAAAAGCTCCCTGGCCTATAAATACCGGCCTACCATAAAATACGAACTGGAGATGTTCCGCACGCCCCACGAGGCCGCGGGCCGTCTGTCCGTGGTCTTCCGCAGCCAGTCCGAAGCACTGGTGGCGGCCATGAACGATTTCTTCCGGCTCTGGATCGGCCTGGAGGAGAAATACCTGGGCTCCGCCTATGAACGGGGCCTGCTGGAGCGACCCGATTACGAGCTTTACGAGGGCCGCTTCACCCGCACCTTCGCCCCGCCGCAGGACCGGGACAACGACGAACGGTCCCTGGGCCGGGCCCTGAACGACTATATCAACATGTTCGACCGTCTGCTGAAAGAATACCTGGCCTGCCACACGGAGCGGGACGCGGCTCAGCAGATCGAACTGAAATACCGCGACTACCTTAACAGAGGGGTGGGATTACTATGATGGAAAACTATACTCAGAAAGCTTTGGCCGCCCTGCAGCAGGCTCAGGCCATGGCCGCCGAAAACCGCAATCCGCAGGTCTGCCCGGAGCACCTGTTCTACGCTCTGGCCGACCAGACCGGCGGGCTCATCGAAAATCTGCTGCAAAAAATGGGCGTGGACGTGGACGCTCTGCTGTCCCGGCTGGATAAGGTCATCGATTCCTTCCCGCGGCTCAGCGATCCCGGTCAGGCCTACGCCTCGCGGGAGCTGGAAAAAGTCCTGCGCGAGGCCGAAAAGAACGCCAAAAAGGAAGGGGACGAATATCTGTCCGTGGAGCAGCTCATGCTGGCTCTGTTCGACGCGACCCCTGCCATCAGCGATATCTGCCGCGAGCTGAAGATCGACCGCGACGCCTTCCGGACCGAGCTTTCCCGGGTCAAATCGGGCAAGGTGACTACGGACGACCCGGAGAACACCTACGACGCCCTGAACAAATACGGCTCCGATCTGGTGCAGCGGGCCAGAGAAAACCAGCTGGACCCGGTCATCGGCCGCGATCAGGAGATCCGCAGCGTCATCCGCATCCTATCCCGCAAGACCAAGAACAACCCGGTCCTGATCGGCGAGCCCGGCGTGGGCAAGACCGCCGTGGCCGAGGGTCTGGCCCAGCGTATCGTCAGCGGCGACGTGCCCGAGGGATTGAAGAGCAAGACCATCTTCGCCCTGGATATGGGCGCGCTGATCGCCGGCGCCAAGTTCCGCGGCGAGTTCGAGGAACGGCTGAAGGCCGTGCTTAACGAGATCAAGAAGAGCAACGGTCAGATTATCCTCTTCATCGACGAGCTGCACAACATCGTGGGCGCGGGCAAGGCCGAAGGCGCCATGGACGCGGGCAATCTCTTGAAGCCCATGCTGGCCCGGGGCGAGCTGCACTGCATCGGCGCCACCACGTTGGACGAATACCGTAAATATATCGAAAAGGACGCGGCTTTGGAACGCCGCTTCCA
>CAMZIS010000131.1 GCA_947307285.1 uncultured Peptococcaceae bacterium
CAAAGGCGCAGCCTGCGGCGGCCCAACGGGGCAGGACGTCTTCGGCTTTGCCGCAATAAAAACGGCAGTTTTCTGCACCGTTCAAAGCAGCGTTTGCCGTAGCGTCCGCCACGGCCGGGGCGTAGCTTTCCACTCCCCTGACCCGCCCCGCGAAGGGCGCAAGATATAAAGCGATGCTGCCCACGCCGGAATATAAATCCAGCACGTTTTCACTGCCGCTAAGAGAGGCGTAGTGGCGCACCAGATCGTAAAGCACAAGGGTCTGGGCGGGATTGACCTGCAGGAAGGAACCCGGAGACAGATCGAGCTTTACCGGGCCTATACTGTCCCGCAGCTTGTTTTGCCCTTGGATCAGCGTCCAGTTCGCGCCGTAGACGCCGTATACCGGAGGCCCGGAGTTTTCCCAAACCGAGACCAGTCGGTCATCGGCGTCTGACAAGGCCTGCGCTATGTCCGCAAGTTTCTTTATGCTCCTGTCGCAGATAAAAGTCAGCAGCAGCTTTTTGCCGCAGGCATCGCAGCGCAGCCCCACCGCCCGCAGGCCGGGGAGCAGTCCGCAGGTCAAAAGGATGCTCTGCAAACTGCCCAAAAACTCGTTCAAGGCAGAAATCAGCAGCTCGCAGCTCTCCCGTGGCGTCACGGAATGACTGTCCTCGTTATAAAAGCCCAAACGCCCGTCTTTATAGTGGAGCACCGCCCTGTTGCGATAAAAAGCGGGCCGGTCAGCCGCCAGAGGAAGCGGCACCTCTATTTCCTGCCCTCCCAGCCGACGCAGGCTCTGCTGCACGATGCGGCGCTTCAGTTCCAGCTCTGTCCGATAATCCGCGTGCTGCAGACTGCAGCCGCCGCAGCAGTCGTAATCAGGACAAGACGGATTGACGCGGCCGGGCGCGGCGGACAGCACCCGTTCGGTCTCAGCCAGGGCGAAGTTCTTTTTACGGGCCACGATGCGGGAGAGCACCCGCTCGCCCGGTAAGGCTCCGGCGGTAAACACAGCCAGTCCGTCCAGCCGGCCCACTCCCCGACCCTCGCTGGTGACGCCGTCTATTGAAAGCTCAACTAAGTTTTCTGTTCGTTTCTCTGCCATGATCGCACCTGTGATTCGATATGCGTAGATTATAACATAAATAGGCGGCTAAGGCTATAAACGCCTATTTGCTTTACTTTGTCTTAATGATGTGGTATCATGTCATCGAAAAAAGAAAAGGACGTAACGTGTATGAATATCTGCGTCATCGGATTAGGCTATATCGGACTGCCCACCGCCGCCATGTTCGCCGCTCACGGCCATCAGGTGCTGGGCGTGGACAAGAATGCCGACATAGTGGAAGCCCTCAATCAGGGCAACGTAATAATCGAAGAGCCCGGCCTGGAGGATTTCGTCAAACAGGTGGTGAACAGCGGTCGCTTAAAAGCATCGACCGCGCTCCAGCCTGCCGACGTGTTCATCATCTCCGTTCCCACGCCGATCACTGCCGATAAAAAGTCTGATATGTCATATGTTGAGGCTGCCACCCGGGAAACGGTGCCTTTCCTGCGCGAAGGCAATCTGGTAGTACTGGAGTCCACCTCGCCGGTGGGCACCGTAGATGAGCTGATGGCTCCTATATTGGCTGAAAGCGGCCTCGCGATCGGCAGCCAGCTCTTTTTGGGCCACTCGCCGGAACGGGTGATACCGGGGCAGATCCTTTACGAGCTGGTGCACAACAGCCGTATCGCCGGCGGCATAAACCGCGAATCGGCCCAGCGTATCGCCGATCTCTACAAATGCTTTGTGGAGGGCGACATCTTCCTGACCGATTCCCGTACGGCCGAGCTGGCCAAGCTGACGGAAAACACCTTCCGGGACGTTAATATCGCGCTGGCCAACGAGCTGGCAAAGATCTGCGAGAATCTCGGCATCAACGTATGGGAGCTGATCGAGCTATGCAATAAACATCCGCGGGTCAATATTCACCAGCCCGGCCCCGGTGTGGGCGGTCACTGCATCGCGGTCGATCCCTGGTTCATCGTGGAAAAGCAGCCGGAAACGGCCCTTCTCATCCACCAGGCCCGTTTGATCAACGACAGCATGCCCAGCTACGTGCTGCAGCGCATCAAAGAGCTGCTGGCCGGCATCGAAAAACCAAAGGTTGCAGTGCTTGGCGTCACCTATAAGCCGGACGTGGACGATATCCGCGAAAGCCCGGTGCTGAAGCTGGTGCAGATGCTGCATGATAACGGCATCGAGACCGGTATCCACGATCCCTTTGCCAAGGGTTACGACAGCAGCCTTGAAGACGCGGTACGTGGCGCTGACCTGCTTTTGCTGGGCGTGCACCATAAGCAGTACAAGGAACTGCCGGCCGAACAGCTGGCGCAGATCATGCGTCATCCGGTGTTGCTGGACACCCGTAATTTTGCTGACGTCACCACTTTTGCCAAAGCAGGCTTCGCCTGCAACTTGTTGGGCATGCGCGACTGACGGCATTTGCTGCATCAAAGCATATAAAGCAAGACCATCCTGAACGGATGGTCTTTTCTTTATGGCAGTAAGCAGCTATTCAGTTGCCGGCTTACCGTGTGACAGCCGTCCATATCACCTGTTGCGCCGCTTTGGCCTCCGGTATGGGGCAAATGGGGTAGCAATGCACCATCCGCTCCCCCACCACCAGGTCGCACTGGACGCCGGCACTCTCCAGCTTTTGTGCCAGCAGCATGATATCGGGATAAAGTATCTCCCAGGTGCCGCAGGTCAGGGTCACCCGGCCCAGGCCGGAAAGCTGACCGAACAGCGGGCTTACTTTGGGATCGGTCAGGGGCAGACCGTCTGCCCATACTTCAGCCATGCGGCGCAGGCCGTCTATACCCAGCATGGGATCATGCTTTTGGTATGCGGCCATTTCCGGATTTGACATGGTCAGATCCACCCAGGGAGAGATAAGGACCAGTTCCTCCGGCCCGGCAGTTTCCTCCTGCAGCAGGACTTCGGCTAACCCCAGGGCCAGACCGCCGCCGGCGGAATCTCCCATGAAGACGATCTTCCCGCAATCGTTCGCCTCGATATACTCCCGATAATAGTCGAGGCAAGCCTCATAAGCTGTTTCACAATTATAGACCGGCAGCTTGGGATAGACCATGAGCACTACCTCGCAGCCTGTCTCCCTGGCCGTCCGCGCCGCCATGGTCAGCTGCTGCGGATTGGGCTGGTTGACATAGGCTCCGCCGTGAAAATAAAACACGGTCTGGGCAGGATGCTCCTGGTCGTTATAGATGATAGCCTGCAGAGCGCCTGCGCTTTCCTCCCGCAGGCTTACGCCGAAGTTGGCGTTATCGATCACGACCGGGTCTTTATTGGTTTCCGCCTTTTCGGAAATATAGGCCTCACAGATATCGAGGTCAGTGAATTTTTCGCTGCGATGCTGGAGCCGCAGTACCGTATCCGTCACACCGGCCATGAAAGAGCGGTGCTGAACTGCCCGGCAGTAAAGCCAGAAGCCGCCGAATATCATTATGATAAGTAGCAGCAACGCGGCGATGATCTTGCGTATGATTTTCATGTTATCCACCTGTGTTTTCCGGCTGTGGGGCCCGCCCGGTATTTGCGCCGGCAGGACATGAAAAAGCCCGGGAAAACCAGGGTTTCACGGGCCTTTCGACTATGTATGAATTTACTTCAGGAAACCGATGTTCTTGACGATCGGCGGCTCTTCCATGCGTCCCTTGCAGGCGTTGATGAAGCAGATGACCGTAACCACCAGCAGAATGATACCTGCAATAGCGCCGGCGATAGGCACGATGACAGTCCAGCACAGAAGAGCGGACGCCACGGCGACGATAGCTTCGCAGATGGTG
>CAMZIS010000132.1 GCA_947307285.1 uncultured Peptococcaceae bacterium
TACACCCCCTCGGGCAAGGATAACCTGACCGCCATCCTCATGGCCCGCAACGACGGCGAGAGCTACGGCGACCTCATGCTGTACCAGATGCCCAAGGACCGGGTGATCTACGGTCCGGCCCAGGTGGAGGCCCTGATCGACCAGAACACCCAAATCGCCCAGGACTTTACCCTGTGGAACTCCTCCGGCTCCACCTATTCCCGGGGCAACATGTTCGTCATCCTCATCGAAGGCAGCCTGATGTACGTGGAGCCCATCTATCTGGAATCCACCAATTCCTCCATCCCCGAGGTGAAGCGGGTCATCATCTACTACAACGGCCGCATCGCCTATGAGAACACCCTGGCCAAGGCCCTGGATTCCATGTTCGGCGACGGCGCCTCCGCCGTGCTGGAGCCCTCGGGCAGCCTGCCCGACGACGTGACTCCGGACGAAGAAGGGGAAGAGGGCGACATGAGCTTCGAAGAGCTGGCGCAGAAGGCCAACGAAGCCTATATGAACGCGGAACAGGCCATCCAGGACGGCGATTGGGCCGCCTACGGCCGCTATCTGGACGAGCTGGGCCGCTACCTGCAGCAGCTGGTGCCTGACTCCTCCAGCTCCGCCATGCCGGTGGACGACAGCATCCTGCAGGACCAGGCGGTCGATCAGACCGAAGCCGCGCCTGAAGGCGAGACCGCGGGCGAATAAAGTCCGGACAAAGAATGACGGAGGAGCGAAAACGCTCCTCCGTTTTTTGTCTGCCTTATCCTTTTTCAGTCGGCGAAGAAGGCCATGATGCGCTGCCGGTAATCCGGGGCCGTGTCGTAGGCCGCGTGGCCGTGGCCGATGTACATATAGAGCCGGAAGTCGGGCCGGAAATCCAGCTTTTCCGCTATCTCCATGGTGGCGTCCGCGTCCAGCACCGCGTCCTCGAACACGCCGATGGCCAGCACCGGACACTGTATCTCGGGCAATCTATCCGTCACGTTGAAATCACGGGTGCCCTCGGCCATGACGATGAAGCGGGCCAGCTCCTCCTCCGTCACCGTGGACGCTGCTTTGAGCAGGGTCTCCCGCACCTGGGCGAAGACCTCCGGCGGGTAAAGGGCCTCGCCGAAGGCCAGATACAGGCCTTCCCTGTCTCCGGCTTTCGCCAGCCCCACCCATTTTTCCAAGATCCGATAGTGCTGCGGCAGCAGGTGGGAGCTGGTGGAGCCCAGCACCATTTTGCGGATCAGCTGCGGGTGGTCCAGGGCCAGCTGCAGCCCCATCATGCCGCCTTGCGACGCGCCGAACAGATACACGTGGCTGAGGCCCAGGGCCTGCATGGCTTCTGCCGTGTCCTCCGCCATGTCCGCCACGGTATAGACGGCCGGCAGCTCTTTGCGCCGGTCGAACACGTAGACCGTATATTCTTCGGTCAGCGGCGCGTATTCGGCGGCGATGGCCTCGGCCGCCCCCATCACGCTCTGCACGCTGAGTCCGGGCAGGATGACGAAGGTCTTTTCCCCCTGACCGAAGCGGAAATAATCCATGCTGAGATCCGGCAGCTGCACGGTTTCGATAGCGATAGCCATAGGGCCCTCCCGTCAAGTCTTACGGGGCTATTATAGCACGCCCCTCCTGCCGCGTAAATCCGGGGGCCCTGCGGGCCGGAGGCCATAGCGGGAGGGGAGTGACTTATTTTTTATTCAGCATAGCCGCGCCTGCGCAGGCCAGTCCTACGCCCAGCATGACGGTGGCGGAGCCCGGCTCCAGCTCTCCCAGAGCGGAGAGCACGGTGACGGCCACGCCCATGGCCAGAGCCACGGCCTTGCACGCCAGCTCGAACAGGGCGGCGGGGCTGGTCTTTATGTCTTTTTCCGCTTTGGAGGCGCCCAGCAGCTCGTCTGGGGTCAGCCCCAGCTCCTCGGCCAGATGGGGGATGGTGCTCACGTCGGGACAGGACAGGTCCCTTTCCCATTTGGATACGGCCTTATCGGTGACGCCCATTTTATCGGCCAGCTCCTGCTGGGTCAACCCCAGCTCCTTGCGTTTGGCGGCTATCAATTGTCCCATGGTGGTTTTATTCATATTTGCGCTCCTTTCCGGGCCGGACCCGAAGTCTGGCATCAGCATAGCAGAGGAGGTCCGGTCACGCAACCGACTGCTGGTCGAGTTGCGGTTTAGCCGCGGTTTACCTGAGTTTAGCAGGAAAGACGCCTGTATGACGCATTTTGAGCATGCGTCGCTCCGCTGGGGCGATCATACTTCTGCTGCCGTCGGGCGCAGCTCTCTGTCTTTGCGGCGGCGCAGCACGAGGAACAGACCGAGACACAGCAGTATCTGTACCACGGTGGAGCAGGGGGTGGCCAGGCCGATCTGAAACAGGGTGGCGGCTTCGGGCCGGCTGAATAGCCAGGCCAGGGGGATGCGCACGCCGAAGGCCCCCACCAGGCCCTGGATCATCACGAACATGGTGCGGCCGCAGCCGTTGTAATAGCCGATGAAGCAGAAAAGGAAGGGCGTGAGCAGGCAGTCGATGCCGTAGGCCTTGAGATAGTCGAAGGCCGCCGCCTTGATCTCCGGCTCGTAGCAGAAGATGCCGGCCAGGGCGTCGCCGTGGAAAAAGGCCAGCCAGCCCATGAAAATACCGGTGGCGAAGGAAATGAGTATGCCGTAGCGCAGGGCCTTATTGGCCCGCTCCGGCTTGCGTGCCCCGATGTTCTGGGCCACGAAGGCGGACATGGACTGCATGTAGGCCGCCGGCACCAGCATGATGAAGGCGCACAGCTTTTCCGCCACGCCCAGGCCCGCGGAAAAGATCAGTCCCTTGGCGTTGACGATGGCCAGGATCAGCAGGAAGGACAGGCCCACCAGCAGGTCCTGCAGGGAGATGGGCGTGCCCAGACGCAGGATGCGGCGGGTCAGAGGCCAGTCCCAGGCGATATAGGACCGGTCGAAGGTAAAGGGCAGCCTGCGCCGGCGGATGAGGAAGAGGGAGATGAGCACGCTCACCGCCTGGGCCAGCACCGTGGCCCAGGCCGCGCCCTTCGCGCCCCAGCCCAGTCCCCAGACCAGCAGCAGGTCGGCCCCGATGTTCACCACGCAGGCCAGAGCCACCGTGAGCAGGGGCATCACCGAATCGCCGATGCCGCGGAACACGGCGCCCAGCAGATTGTAGGCGATAATGAACACGAAGCCGGCGGAGCAGATGCGGATGTAGGCCGTGGTCTGGTCGAAGGCCTCCTGCGGGGCCCGCATGAGAGAGGCTACGCCGCCGGCCCGCCACACGAACAGGGCGGTGAAGACGGCGGCCAGGATGGCGAACATGACCACGCCCGCGCCGATGGCCTTTCCCGCCCGCTCGGGCCGGCCTTCGCCGATGAGCTGGCCCACCTGGATGGTGACGCCCATGGCCAGGCCCGTGACGATGCCGGTCAGGGTGTGCATGATCTGGCTGCCGGTGGCCACGCCGGAAATGTCGGCGGCTTCGGCAAAGCGGCCCACCACCCACAGGTCCACCGCCCCGTACATGGCCTGCAGCAGCAGGGCCAGGAGTACGGGCAGGGAAAAGCGTATCAGGGGCAGGAAGATGCCGCCGCTGGTGAAATTGGCCTCCTGTTTCATAAAAGCTCCGCGGAATTATTACCGGAATGATGGCTGCCGCTGCGGCAGACCGCTTTATAATGTACATCCCAAGGCGGCAAATGTCAACATACGCCGCATCATAACCGCCGCCTCATGTCCGCCGCGCTATCATAAAATAACATATTTGCATGGATGGGCGTGTATTGGCTATTGACTTTCCCGGCCAAATAAAGGAAAATATTAAGAAGGGAAA
>CAMZIS010000133.1 GCA_947307285.1 uncultured Peptococcaceae bacterium
GGTGGGTATCTCCGCCGGCGCGGCCATCCATGCCGGGGCGGAGCTGGCCAAGCGGCCGGAGAACGCGGGCAAGAACATCGTGGTGCTGCTGCCGGACACCGGCGACCGCTACCTGTCCACGCCCCTGTTCGCGGACTGATTTTTGCAAGACGATACAAACGAGAGGAGGCGGGCCCATGTTCAGCAGAGAGCAGCTGGAGCGTTATTCGCGGCATTTCGTGCTGCGGGAGATCGGCGTGGCCGGTCAAAAGAAGCTGCTGGACGCCAAGGTGCTGGTGAGCGGCGCCGGAGCTTTGGGCTCGCCCGCCCTGCTCTATCTGGCCGCGGCCGGTATCGGCTGCCTGGGTATCGCCGATTTCGATACGGTGGACCGTTCCAACCTGCAGCGGCAGATCATCCATAACCAAAGCCGGCTGGGACAGAGCAAGGCCCTGTCCGCCGCCGCGACTATACACGAGCTGAACTCCGACGTGCACACCGAACCCTTCGCGGACACGGTAACGCCGGAAAACATCGGCTCTCTCATCGCCGGCTACGACTTCGTGGTGGACGCCACGGATTCTCTGGAAAGCAAGCTGATGATCAACGACGCCTGCGTGCTGGGGAAAAAGGCCTTCGTCCATGCCGGGGCCGCCCGCTTCGACGGCCAGGTCATGACCTATGTGCCGGGCCGGGGCCCCTGCCTGCGCTGCCTGCTGGGCCGCGACATCCCTCATCAGGAGGGCAATCAGTGCGCCCTTTACGGCGTGCTGGGCGCGGCCACCGGCGTGCTGGGCTCCGTCGAGGCCATGGAGGCCGTGAAATACCTGCTGGACGTGGGCGACCTCCTGTGCGGCCGGGTGCTGTTCCTGCGGGGGCTGGAGATGCGCATCTCCGTGGCCAGGCTGGAGCGCGACCCCGCCTGCGATCTTTGCGGCGATACGCCCTCCATCCGGACGCTGGCCGACCGGGCGGAGGATTACCGCTTCGACCGCTGCGCCACAGCCGGAGGTGAAGCCGGTGAGTGAAAACGAGCTCTACGTGGACCTGCGGGAACCCCGGGTCTATGAGTGCGGCAGTCTGCCCGGCGCGGTGAACATACCCCTGGACCAGCTGGGCCGGCTCTACGATCTGCCCCATGACCGTCGCATCTGCGTTTACTGTCAGGCCGGCATCATCAGCGAGGACATAGCCGAGCTGCTGCGGGAGGCGGGCTACGACGCCTACAGCCTGGAGGGCGGCTATCGCCGCTGGCTGCGGGAGCGGGCCGCGGCTGACGGATTCTGCGGCGGCGGCGCCGCAGACGGGACCCTTGCACAATCCGTTATACAGCCCGCCGTCGAAGCGTTGATTTCCCAAGAGAGGTAAAGCATATGATGATCTCCACCAGAGGCCGCTACGCGCTCCGGGTCCTCATCGACCTGGCCGAGCACGCGGAGGAAGGCTATATCCCCATGAAGGACGTGGCGGAACGGCAGGCCATCTCCCTGAAATACCTGGAAAAGCTCATGCCGGTGCTGACCGGGGCCCATCTCATCGAGGGCGTCCACGGCAAGGGCGGCGGCTACCGCCTGACCAAAGAACCGGCCGAATACGTCATCGGCGACGTGCTGCGGCTGATGGAGGGCACGCTGGCGCCGGTGGCCTGTCTGGAGCAGGGCGCGCCGCCCTGTCCCCGGGCCTCCTTCTGCAAGACCCTGCCTCTGTGGAGCCGGCTCAACCGGGCCATCGCCGACTGTCTGGACAATGTCAACCTGGCCGAGCTGCTGCAGGAAAGCAGCGACAATTACGTTATCTGAACATTCCTTTATACACCACCTGGACGCCTGACAAAAGCGCAGTCCCCTGGGACTGCGCTTTTTGCGTGTTGTGTAAGGCAGTTTTTTAAAGCGACTCGAAAAGGGCCGCGCCCTTCCGGGAGAGCCAGCGGCAGGTCAAAACGGCTCCGGCCAGCAGCAGGGCGGCGACGATGAGCAGAGCCGCACCCAGGGGCATTATCAGGCTGAGCACGTAGGTCAGACCGCCCAGCAGCACCATCAGTCCCCAGCTCAGCAGCATGATGATGAGGATGGAGACCCCGTTTTTCACGGCCTGGGTCTCGCTGGTCCAGTTGAGGTTGGGGTGCCGCAGGTTGGCGACCAGACCCAGCTGGCCCATGAGCAGGGCGAAAGCCAAAGGCAGCAGGATGCAGGCGATAAGCTCCGCCCCCCGGGGCCGGGTGACCAGGGCTACGGAAACGGAGGCCAGCAGCACCGCCGGCAGGGTGAGGATAAGATGCAGCCCGGCTTTGGCCCGCAGCACCTGACCGGAGCTGACCGGCAGGGACTGGGCTATCCACAGGCTGCCGCCCTCCATGGAAACGGAGGCGGCGCTGATAGTGACGATGGAGATCAGGGAGCAGACGCCCAGCAGCAGGATGATGAAGAGCAGGGAGCCGGAGCCGGGGAGCTGGGCCGCCGTTTCTTCCAGCCTGTCGCGGAAAAAGGGCAGGGCCACCGCGCCCGCCACCAGCATCACCAGGCCCAGGCCTGCGTTGACCATATCAGACGAGCTGGAGAGGAATCCGTTCAGCTCCCGGCGCAGCAATGCCGCGTCAGGAGAAGCCGTCTTCATGGCGCGGGCCTTGTATTCCACCCGGGCCTCGCCGGGCCTGGCGGTGACGGTGCGGATGAAGGTGCGGGAAAGCAGGATGTAGGCCACTGCGAAGGGCAGCAGCAAAAAGATCACGGTCAGCGCCAGACAGCCCGCGTCACCTGCGGCGACAGCCCGACCCAGCCAGTACAGGGGCCGCACCGCGGAGATGCGGGCCGCGGCGGCGGCGCCGCTTTGGGCCAGCTGCTGGACGAGCAGGTTGACCTGGCTGTAAAAGTAGAGGTAGAGCGCCAGGAAAAGCAGGGAAAAAACGGTGGAAAAGAGGGCCTTTTTGCGCACCCGCCGGGAAAGACGGGACAGCACCCAGCCGAAGAGGGCGGAAAAGGAGAGTGAGAACAGGGGCAGCAGCAAGATGACGATCACCAGCGCCAGCCAGCCCAGACCGGGCAGGTAGCCGTTCCTGTGCCAGGCCGCGGTCACCGGGATCATCACCGAAAGCTCCGCCAGCAGGTTGACCAGATAGAGCTCGGCCAGACGGCTCAGCAATATGCTCCCCGGCGGCAGGGGCAGGCTGAGCAGGAAGTCGTTGTCCTTGGCCTCGAACAGCTGCTCCTTGGCGGTGAACACGCTGAAAAAGAACATCAGCGCAAAGGCGGTCAGGCCCGCGATGGCGAAATAGAGCCAGCTCAGCTCCGTGCCCACCCAGGCTCCGGCCAGAGTGTCGAACCAGAGGAAAAAGAGGAAGAAGAAGCAGGCCACTATGTAGACGAGCAGCAGCGACATCAATATGATGCGCGCCACCGGCGATTTTTTGGGCTTGTTCTTTTTCTTCCCCGCGCCGCTGAACCAGGCGGCCGCCGCGGCCAGACGCAGTTTGAGCAGAGGTTTAAGCATGGTCGTCCTCCAGTTCCAGGAAGACCTCCTCCAAAGAGGCGTCGCCCCGCACCTCGTCCATGGGCCCGCTGACCAGCAGCCGGCCCCGGCGGATGATGGCCACCTGATCGCACAGCTTTTCCGCCACCTCCAGCACGTGGGTGGAGAAGAAGATGGAGCCGCCGCCGTCGCACAGCTCCCGCATCATCAGCTTCAGGGTGTGGGCGGCGATGGGGTCCAGGCCCACGAAGGGCTCGTCCATGATGATGAGCCGGGGCTGGTGCAGCCAGGCGGCGATGATGGCCAGCTTCTGCTTCATGCCGTGGGAATAGGCGGAGATGGGCTGGGCCAGGT
>CAMZIS010000134.1 GCA_947307285.1 uncultured Peptococcaceae bacterium
GTTTCTCGTAGCGTTTCTGACTCTGAGCCTGATCCTGCTGGCCGCCTGCGGCGCCCCTGCCGAAGAGGAGGCCGCCCCGGAAGATACCGCCGCTGCTGACGCCGCGGAGACTGAGGACGGCACCATCACCATCGTGGACCACAACGACAACACCGTGGTGCTGCCGGCGGACATCCAGCGCATCGCGGTCTGCGACATCCTGCCTCTCCCCTCGGTGCTGGCCATCTTTTTCAATTCCGCGGACAAGATCGTGGGCATGACCGACACCAGCATGAGCGCTGCGGCCAACAGCCTGCTGGGCGAGCTTTACCCGGAGATCCTGAACGCCCAGACCGACTATATCAAGGGCACCGAGGTCAACGTGGAATCCCTGTCCGCCCTGGACCCGGACGTGGTCTTTTATTCCGCCTCCAGCCCCCAGCTGGGCGAACAGCTGACCAACGCCGGCTTCAACGCCGTGGCCGTCTCTGCCAGCAAATGGGATTACGACGCCATCGAGACCCTGAACCAGTGGATCTCCCTGCTGGGCCAGATGTTCCCGGAAGACGACAAGAGCGACCTGGTGGCCGCCCGCAGCCAGGAAGTGTACGACATGGTCCAGGAACGGGTCAAGGATATCCCGGACGAGGAGCGTGAGCGTCTGTTCTTCCTGTTCAAGTATTCCGACGCCGCCATCATCACCTCCGGCGCGCATTTCTTCGGCCAGTGGTGGGCCGACGCCGTAGGCGCAGTCAACGTAGGCCAGGACCTGGAGGTGGACAACGCGGTGGAGACCAGCCTGGAGCAGGTCTACGCCTGGGATCCCTCCCTGATGCTGATCACCAACTTCACCTCCGCCCAGCCGGAGGATATCTACAACAACACTATCGGCGTGTTCGACTGGAGCGGCGTCAAGGCCGTGCAGGACAAAAAGGTGTACAAGATGCCGTTGGGCATGTACCGTTCCTACACCTGCGGCGTGGATACGCCCATGACCCTGCTGTGGCTGGCTCAGACCGTGTATCCCGATCTGTTCTCCGATATCGACCTGACTGAGGAGGTCAAGGCTTACTATCTGGACGTGTTCGGCGTGGAGCTCACCGACGAGCAGGCCGATTCCATCTTCACCCCGCCCTCTTCCGCCGCGGCGGGCTTCTAAACCAAGGAGGTAACTATGGGTCTCAACGATACTCCCTCCGGGGAAAGAGTGCATATCGGCTTTTTCGGCCGCCGCAACGCGGGCAAATCCAGCCTGGTCAACGCGGTGACCGGTCAGGATCTGGCCGTGGTGTCCGAGGTAAAGGGCACCACCACCGATCCGGTGTACAAGGCTATGGAGCTGCTGCCCCTGGGCCCGGTGATGATCGTTGACACCCCCGGCTTCGACGACGAGGGGAGCCTGGGCGAGCTCCGCATCCGCAAGACGCGGCAGGTGCTGAACAAGACCGACGTGGCCGTGCTGGTGGTGGACGCGGTGGAAGGCCTGGCTCCCTGCGACCGTCAGCTGATCGACCTGTTCCGGGAAAAAGAGATCAACTATATCGTGGCCTGCAACAAAAGCGACCTGCTGGACGCCGTGCCCGCAGTTGATGCGGAAAGCCACGACATCTACGTCAGCGCCCTTACCGGCGCCGGCATCAACGAGCTGAAAGAGCGCATGGCCCGGCTCACGGCCACGGACGAGCTGAAGCTGCGTCTGGTAGGCGACCTGCTGCAGCGGGGCCAGACCGTGGTTTTGGTCACGCCCATCGACAGCGCCGCGCCCAAGGGTCGGCTCATCCTGCCTCAGCAGCAGATGATCCGCGACGTGCTGGAGGCCGGGGCCTCCGCTCTGGTGGTGCAGGAGGACGGCCTCACCGCGGCCCTGGCCGCGCTGAAGGACAAGCCCGCCATGGTCATCACCGATTCCCAGGCCTTCGGCCCGGTGGCCAAGGCTACGCCCCAGGATATCCCGCTGACTTCGTTTTCCATCCTCATGGCCCGCTACAAGGGCTTTCTGGACGCGGCCGTGCGGGGCGTCGCCGCCCTGGACCGGCTGCGGCCCGGAGACAGGGTGCTGATCGCCGAAGGCTGCACCCATCACCGCCAGTGCGAGGACATCGGCACGGTTAAGCTGCCCCGCTGGCTGGAGGAACGCTGCGGCTTCAAGGTGGACTTCGAAACGTCCAGCGGCGGCGGCTTCCCGGAGGACCTGACGCCCTTCGCCTGCGTCATCCACTGCGGCGGCTGCATGCTCAACGAGCGGGAGCTGAGATACCGCATGAAATGCGCCCAGGATCAGGGCGTGCCCTTCACAAACTACGGCGTGGCCATCGCCCACCTAAAGGGCATCCTGCGCCGTTCCCTGGGGCCCTTCCCCCAGCTGCAAAGCCTGCTGTGACATAAGGAGATAGCCATGAAACTGCTGCCTGTCCTGCTGGTCTGCGTGCTGGCCGCCTTCTTCGTCCTGTTGCCCCGTCTGAACAAAGGCTCCCGCGTCAGCGCCAGGGAGGCCAAAGCCCTGATCGAGTCCGGCGACTGCCTGCTGCTGGACGTGCGCGAGGCCGGCGAATACGCCGGAGGCCATATCCCCGGCGCGGTAAACCTGCCGTTGGATCAAATAAAGGCCGGGGCAGAGCTGCTGCCGCCGGACAAAGACCGGCTCATCCTGGTCTACTGTCTGACCGGCCGCCGCGCGGGCCGGGCCGTCAAAGCCCTGACCGCCCTGGGCTATACGCGGGTGAAGAATATGGGCGGCATCATGAACTGGCCCTACGACATCGAGAAAAACTGAAAACAAATATGCGAAAAAGACCGCCCGCGGGCGGTCTTTTTTGTGCCATATCCAGTCGTAGCAGGGAGTATCACACAGAAAATTATTTTTCGAAAAAGGCTTGACAAATATATCGGCTGCCGTTATAATAAAGTCACGATATAACGGTTGCCGATATAACGGCGCCCGATAAAACGGAGGCAACAGTGAACGATACATCAGCATTGACCGAGGCGGTCTATTACATCCTCCTTTCGCTGTATCGGCCCAGCCACGGCTACGGCATCATGCAGCAGGCGGAGGCTCTGTCCGGCGGCCGGGTGCGGCTGGCGGCGGGCACCCTCTACGGCGCGCTGAACAGCCTGACCGACAAGGGCTGGATCAGGGCCCTGCCGGTCACGGACGGCAGCCGCCGCAAGGAATACTGCCTGACCGAGGCGGGGGAGGCCGCGCTCGAAACGGAACTGGCCCGGCTGAAGCAGCTGGTGATGAACGGAGAATCTATCTTGGAGGGAAAGAGCGATGAATAGAAAAACAGTGCATAAATGGTGGTGGGTATGGGACTTTGAAAAAGAGGAACGCTGGCTCAACCAGATGGCGGCCCAGGGCTGGGCCCTGGAATCGGTGGGCTGGTGCACCTACCGTTTCGTGGAATGCCCGCCCGGCGAATACATCTTCCGCCTGGAGATGAGGGGCAATGACAGCGCCTATCTGGATTTCCTGGCTGAAATGGGCGTGGAATACGTAGGCCGCTGCTTCCAGTGGATCTATCTCAAAAAGCCCGCCGCCGACGGCCCCTTCGACCTGTTCTCGGATATCGATTCTCGTGTTTCCCACCTGCGCCGCATCGACCGCAGCCTGCTGCTGATCGGCCTGGCCAACCTGCTGATCGGTCTGGCCAACTGGCAGCATTATGGCTGGATCAACCTGCTGTGCGCCAATTTGCTGATGTACGCCTACGGCCGCATCCGCGGCAGGCGGGAGCAGCTGGAGGAGGAACGGCTGCTGCACGAATA
>CAMZIS010000135.1 GCA_947307285.1 uncultured Peptococcaceae bacterium
ACGTCGGTCAGCCGGGCCAGGTCCGGTAAAGTCACGTCGCTGCCTTCAGCGGCAAGGGCGTAAGCCAGTCTGGCCCCATCCAGGAACAGCCGGATGCCGTATTCATGACAGGCCTGAGAAAGGTCCTCCAGTTCGGCTTTGCTGTAAAGCGTGCCCAGCTCTGTAGGATGAGAAATATAGACCAGGCCGGGCTGGACCATGTGCTCATGGGCCCCGTCCTGCCAATGATCTTTGCAATAATGCCGCACCTGATCGCCGCTGATCTTGCCGTCTTTGGCGGGCAAAGCCAGCACTTTATGACCGTAAGCTTCCACGGCTCCGGTCTCATGGACGTTGATATGACCGCTTTCCGCGCTCAGCACACCCTGATAAGGCTTGAGGGCAGCGGAGATAACGGCGGCGTTGGTCTGGGTGCCGCCCACCAGAAAATGCACGGCGGCATCATCCGCCCCGCACAGATTCCTGATCAAAGCGGCGGCCTGCCGGCAATATGCATCCTCGCCATAGCCCGGCGTCTGCTCATAATTGGTGGACTGCAAAAGCTCCAGTACCCGGGGATGAGCGCCTTCCAGATAATCGCAACTAAAACTGACCATATTTCTCCTTATCTGAATCTGATGCTATCGTAAAAAGAATCAGTCCGATACATCTATATCATGGATGATATTGATTTCATAATCGGGATACAGCTCTTTGAGTTCGGCGGTAAGAGTGCGGATACTTTCATTCGGATCAACGTCAAAGCTGACGACTACGTCAAAGCGCATATCCTTGGCCTTCATATCAAGATAGAAGCCATGCATCTGCAGGGCCCAATCATGAGACATGACCGTTTCCTGCACGGTATCGCGGATGGCCGCCGCATCATCATTCTGAGTGTTATAAGAATAGGCGCCCACGCCGGTCAAGATGACGCCGGTCTCCTTAAAGACCCGACGCTGCACCTTGCGGGTAAGAATGTCAAGCTCTTTTATAGTCATAGTATCCGGCAGTTCCAAATGGACAGAAGCTATATTCTTATCCGGGCCGTAGTTTGACAGAATAAGGTCGTAGGCTCCGCGCACCTCCGGTTCTTCCGCCAAAATGGATTTGATCCGGCGCGTGGTCTCGGCGTCCGCCCGCTGCCCCAGTATCTCGTTCAAAGTCTCCACGATCATTTCCACGCCGGACTTGATGATGAACAGGGAAATGACCACGCCCACGTAGGCTTCCAGGGAAAGCCCCGTAGTCAGAAAGATGATGGCGGAAACCAGCACGGAAAAGGACAGTATGGCGTCAAAGGTGGCGTCCGCGCCGGAATCGATCAGAGCATGGGAAGACGCTTTTTCACCCTGCGCCTTGACATAGCGGCCCAGCAGTATCTTGACTACCACCGCCACAGCGATGATCACCAGCGATACTACAGAATAATCGGCAGTCTCCGGATGGATGATCTTTTTGACCGATTCCACCAGTGCCGTGATGCCGGCGTATAGCACTATCGCCGCGACTATCATGGCGCTTAAGTATTCGATGCGGCCGTAGCCCAGCGGATGTTTCTTATCAGGCTTTTTGTTGGCCAGCTTGGCCCCGATGATGGTGATGACCGAGGACAGGGCGTCGGACAGATTGTTCACCGCGTCCAGCGTGACGGCGATGGAGTTGGAGATAACGCCTATCACCGCCTTGAATCCGGCCAGGAAAACGTTGGCAATAATCCCGATTATACTGGTGCGAACGATGATCTTCTCGCGTTCGTCAACCTTGCTGACGACAGAGGCAGCGTCTTTATCGCTCATATGCGTCTCCTTTTGACCGCTGGTTTTTAGACCTGAATAATATTGTATCCCTTTGCGGCCAAAACGTCCAGGGATAAATCCAAGTCTTCCTTTTTGACAAGGATATAGTCCGTATCATAAGTGGAAACGGCAAAGATCCCGATTCCGCATTCGGCCAGCGCCCCGGACAGGCGGGACAAAATGCCCACCAGGGAAAAATCCAGCGTACCCCGGATGCGGAAGCCTCTCCACCCGTCCTCACGGGCCACGGTAGCGGCAGGCGCGTCTTCAGTAGGGCAAACCAAGGATATCTCACGGTCGGTCCGGCCGAGGAAATAAAAAGCATTGTTTAAGTCAATGCAGCTTAGGTCTCGCACCTGACATACAGTAAGCTCGTCAGGCAGTATCTCCAATTCCATAGGCAAATCCTTATATTATCTTTTTCCGTTAATGACGGTTCCTGAACCGCGGCAGAAAAGCAGGGGTGTTTTGCCGGTATTCCAAATAAGCACGGCCAAAGTCATGCTCCAGACGCTGCTCTTCCCTTTTCACCTGTAAGATCATGACCGAAACAAATACCACAAACAGCAAAAAGGCGAGCCCGGACATCAGATACAGCTGTATCCCCGTATAGTAAAGAAACACGCCCAGCAACATCGGATTGCGGCAGAGCCGGTAGGGTCCGCCCGTCATCAGACGCTGTGTCCGCGGACCGATCTCGTGGTTGAAGGCGTCAAGAGGATTGCCTTCGCCCACCTTTTTCATATAGATGATAGACCATACGCTGAGGCTGAGTCCGGCTATAGCGCATACGGCAAAACAGACGGTCTGCCACACAGATGCCACAGGCTGCCCGGCCAGACAAAACATGAGCCCGGGTATTGCGACAATAAATACGATGAAGCCGATAAAATATCCTGCTGCTTGTTTGAACGAACTGCTCATATGCATCCCCAGTCAGCGAACAATGTTTACCGCAGATACTTGACCATAATATATTCTTCGTCCGTCTCACTAACGGCGACGAAGCCCATGCGTCGGTATAACCTTACCGCAGAGTTTGCTTTCTGCACCGACAATGACGCTTTCACATAGCCTCTTTGCTGCAATTCCGCCAAAATCGCTTGCATCAACGCAGTACCGATCCCCTGTTCTCTGTATTGGCTGTACAGGGAGATAGCTAATGAGGGAACATCGTACTCGATATGGCCGTAATCATCCATGATGCGCGTCCACACAGCGCCGATCACTTTTTTCTCCGTTTCCGCCACAAAGCATACATCCGCCTCGCCGCTGCCGAAATCTCTGACATATACCTGAAGCTCCGGCAGTTCGGTTATAGAGCGCGGCGGGGCCGCCACGCCGGGCGGGACGAAAATCGCTTCATAGAGGAAATCATTGAGCAATGGGTATTCCGTTTCTTTTATCGGCCGAATGCGGTAATCCATAATACAATACGTCAAACCCGATGTTACAGTTTTATCTCTTTCTTGGCCTGCGCCAGAATGGCCTTGGGATCGTTGCCTACGATATCAAGCATCTCAGCCTTGATCAACCTTGTCTCTTTTATCCCGAGATAAACCTTTGCCAGCTCCCGGAAATAGTCATAGCTGTATTCCGGCACGTAGGGACCGCCGGCGGTAGTGACATAATAGAGTATCCGCGCCCGGCACAGCCCTCTGGGCCTCCCCTGTTCGTCGTATTCCGACACGATGCCGGCAGCGTAGATGTTTTCCACGTAAAGCTTAAGCTCGGCCGGGAAGGAAAGATCCCAGAAAGGCGCGGCAATGACGATGATATCCGCCGCGGCGAACTGTCGCGCGTAGTCGAACATGGGGTCGTCATAGGACTTTGCCTCCAGCAGGCGGGTACGGCGGTCCAGTCTTTCCCGGCTCAGGGGCAACAGGTTTTCCTCGGAAAGCTTCACTTCTTCATA
>CAMZIS010000136.1 GCA_947307285.1 uncultured Peptococcaceae bacterium
GCCGCCTACGGAGATGCGTCCCACGGCGTAGCCCAGCAGGATTATGGTGAAAACAGCTAAACTGCCGCTCATATCTTCTCCCGTGCCGTCCCGCGCTCCGGGGCGCCGGTCGGCTGATATATATCGCTTTAATTATAGTAGATTGCGCCGGAAAAGTAAATCACCATATTTGGCGCCGTCCCCGCTCCTCCACGGCCTTTAGCTGGCTGGCTGTGATGAAAGACAATAAGCAACCCCGCCTTCAAGGCGGGGTTTTGCTTGGAGCCCTATAAGGGCCTGATACCGGCAGCGCCTAAAGGCGCATTGGTAAAGACTGCCAGCCGCAAATATTACCGGCAGCCCCTTGAAGGGGCGTTACTTCCTGAACGGGTCCACGTACTCTTTGGCTGTCATTTTATCTGTGGCCATGTCCTCGTCCTGCTGGAACTTGATGTACCTTTGTATCGCCTCCTTATTTGCTCCTACCGTACTTACATAATATCCCTTACACCAAAAATTTCTGTTTCCGTACCTGTACTTCAAATTCGCATACCTCTCGAAGATCATCAGGGTACTTTTACCTTTCAGATATCCCACAAAGCTGGAAACAGAAATTTTGGGCGGTATCCGCACCAGCATATGGATGTGATCCACACACGCGTTGGCTTCTATTATTTCTACTTCTTTTCTCTCACACAGTTCTCTTAGGATTTGTCCGATATCTGCCTTTAGCTTCCCATATATTACTTTCCTCCGAAACTTGGGTGAAAATACTATATGGTATTTGCAGTCCCATTTCGTGTGTGATAAACTGTTCTCGTCTACTGACACATAAAAACCTCCCTTGCTTTTTAGTTTCGGCTGGCACCGTCTCTATTCTATCAATGGAGGTTTTTATGCTAAAGCTTTTATTGCTCCACCCGCATAGCGGGTGGTTTCATCTACGTGAACAAAAGCGGGAGACCGGAGAGTCTCCCGCTTTTTTATGTCCGCGTTTTACTGCTTTGCCGGACGCAGCTTGTGCACGGCCAGGCAGATCAGCACGGTGATGACCATATCCGGCAGGGTGTTGCCCAGGATGAAATCCACGTGCATCAGCAGGCGGTAGAGCACGAAGCCTACCAGCCAGACCGCCAGGTTGGTCAGGTCGAAGGTAAGGCCGCTGCTGTCCTTTTTCAGGATGAAGAAATCGGCGATCAGCACTGCCACCATGGGGGCGAACACGGAGCCGATGAGATAGAGGAAATCGGTGATATTGGTGATGGGGAAGGCGATGGCGCAGACCGTGCCCAGCACCGCCGCGACGATGGCCATCATGCGGCCGCTTAGCTTCGGGAACACGGTTTCGCCGGAGACGCCGGCGGAATAGGCGTCCAGGAAGGTGGTGGTCACGGTGGAGAAGACGATGATCAGCAGTCCGATCATGCCCAGGCCGGCTTTGACCATGATCTGAGCGATATCCGAGGTGCCGGTCAAAATGGCCGCGCCCATGCCGATGACGTACATCCAGCAGCTGACCAGGCCGTAGGTAATTGCGCTGACCGCAGTGGCGGCGCAGGGGCGTTCGGCTTCACGGGTATAATCGCTGATCAGCGGCAGCCAGGACAGGGGCATGGCCGCGGACAGCTCCACCGCCGCGCCGAAGGACATGGCCTCCTCCGCGGCGGCAGGCACCGGGTCTTTGGTAAAGATGACCCAGCACAGGACCAGAGTGAGGCCGAACAGGGCCACCATGGCCACGGAATTGATCTTGCCCAAGCTCTGTAGGCCGATCATGATCCAGACGATGATGAGACCGCCGATGACAAGGGGCCAGACCCAGGAAGCGGCGGGCGCCGCCTCGGCGGCGGCCAGGGAGCCGTCGTAGATCATGATGGCGGTCCAGCCCACCAGCTGCAGGATGTTGAGGCAGGCAAAGAGCAGGCTGCCCTTTTGGCCGAAGCTCATCTTCACCGTTTCCATGGCGCTCTTGCGCACGCGGCCGCCGATGAGGCCGGCCAGGAAGAGCAGGGCGCAGCCGATGACGTGGCCGATGAGGATGGCCAATATGCCCTTGCCGAAGCCCAAGGGAGCAAAATAGGTGCCGGTCAAAATCTCGGCGATGGACACGCCGGCCCCGAACCAGATGAGACCGTTTTCAAATAAGGAGGTACGCCGCTGCTCCATATCACCGCGCCTCCTTTACGAATTCGCCGGTCAGGGCGAAATTGTGGGCCATGGGACCGGAGCCCCGGCCCAGATCCAGCTGAGCGGCCAGGCAGCCGGACACGTAGTCCTTGGCCCGCCGCACGGCTTCGGCCAGGTCGAATCCCTTGGCCAGATTGGCGGCGATGGCCGAGGACAGGGTGCAGCCGGTGCCGTGAGTGTTGGGGTTATCTATGCGCCGTCCCGGGAACCACTGGGAGCGGCCCCCGCAAAACAGCAGGTCGTTGGCGTCGTTCAGGTCGTGGCCGCCCTTCAAGAGCACGGGGCAGCCGAAATCCCGGTTGATCTTTTCCGCCGCCCGTTCCATATCCGCGGCGCTTTTGATATCCATGCCGGACAGTATCTCCGCTTCCGGGATATTGGGCGTGGCGACCGCAGCCAAAGGCAGCAGGCTGGCGGTGAGCTCGGATACCGCGTCTTCCTGCAGCAGGCGGGCGCCGCTGGTAGAGACCATCACCGGGTCCACCACGATGTTGGCGGCCTGATAATGCCTGAGCCGCTCCGCGATGACCCGGATGAGAGCGGAAGAGGCGACCATGCCGATCTTCACCGCGTCGGGTCGGATGTCGCTGAACACTGCGTCCAGCTGCTGTGCCAGAAAGGGAGGGTCTACCTCCAGGATGCCGGTGACGCCGGTGGTGTTCTGGGCGGTCAGGGCGGTGACGGCGGTCATGGCGAACACGCCGTTCATGGTCATCGTCTTGATGTCTGCCTGGATACCGGCGCCTCCGCTGGAATCGCTTCCGGCGATCGATAATGCTGTCTTCATCGTTGATCTCCTTTCGATCGTGAGCATTATTTTTATTAAGCGACAGAGAGTGGTGCCCCCGGTCTGCCGCTGCAAGTCCCGTATAACGGGACGGGTTGCCTTATGTAGTTGTTTCGTTTATTCGCCCAGGACGGCCCGGGCCTGCTCCTTCAATGCGGCTGTGGCCTGACGGATATCCTCCGCGCCGAAGATGGCGGAGACCAGGGCGAAGCCGGCCATGCCGCAGCCCTTTAATCCGACGATGTTGTCCCCGCTGATGCCGCCGATGGCCACGGCGGGGATGCGGACGGAGGAGCATATCTCTTTCAGCTGGCCGGCGGTGATGCGCAGGGCCGCGCTTTTGGTGGGCGAGGGGAAGACCGCGCCCACGCCCAAATAATCCGCGCCGCTGGCCTCGGCCAGCCTTGCCTGCTCCACCGTTTTGGCGGTGGCGCCGATGATGAGATCGGGGCCGAAACGGCGGCGCAGCTCGGCCACGGGGCAGTCCTCCATGCCCACGTGGACCCCGTCGGCGCCGGCAAGCACGGCCGCTTCCGCGTCGTCGTTGACGATCAGCGGTGCGCCGTAACTATGGCACAGGGGCAGCAGGGCCCGGGCCTCGGCGATCAGCTCCGGCCGGGTGAGCTGCTTTTCCCGCAGCTGGACCAGGGTAACGCCGCCGGCGAGGGCTTCTTCTATCTGCT
>CAMZIS010000137.1 GCA_947307285.1 uncultured Peptococcaceae bacterium
ACAACCCCAGCCACGCCTATATCGGGCCCATGGCCTGCGGCAGCACGGTGGTGGCCAACATCGAGCTGGTGGAAAAGCAGATCTACACCCAGTACCGCCACACCGCCGGGCTGGACATGGAATCCTACGCCGTGGTCTACGCCGCCAACCACGCCGACGACCCCAAGCCCGCGCCCATCATCGTCAAAAGCGTGTGCGATTTCGCCACCAGCGAGAAATCCGACGACTACCAGCGTTTCGCCGCCTATTCCAGCTGCGAATTCGCCCGCTTCCTCTACGAAAAGATACTGCCCCTGGACGAGAAACAGTAAAGGTATAGTAATAAAGCAAAACAGCGCAAAATTCCGGCCGTCACCGCGACGGCCGGTTTTTCTGCGGCGCATACTCACATCTAAGCCCGCTGTACAGTGATTGAAATATTTATGAAAATAATGTATAATTATAAACAAATCCGAACGCAAAGGAGTGGTGTTATGAAAAAGACTGCCGCCGTGCGGAGCCTGTTCCTCCTGACCCTGACCCTGCTGGCGGTCCTGGCCCTGTTCTCCGCCCCAGCCTGGGCAGAACCTGTCATCACGGCCCAGCCCGCCGACGCCGAGGTAAACTATCCCGACGGCGCGACCTTCCACGTGGAGGTGGCGGACAAGGCCAGCGTGGCCTCCTGGCAGTGGTTCGCCTCCGACGGTTACAGCAGCTACACCCTGAACGGCGTCTCCGCCAAGACCGACACCCTGGTCATCCCCGCTACTGACCAGAACCCGAACGACCTCTGGTTCTGCTGCAAGATCACCAACAAAGACGGCAGCTTCGTCTTCACCGACGACGCCTGCCTGCATATCGCCAACGCGGATGAGAACAAGCCCGTGCTCTACGCCGGCGACTACGCCCTGGAGCCCGGCGAAAAGCTGGACCTGGCCGACACCACCCTGGGCAGCGGCACCATCGAATACGCCGCCGACGGGGTGAACGTCACCCTGACCGACGTGCGGCTGAGCACCGCGGTCATGACCTACGACGTCTATCTGGCCCCGTCCAACTGTCTGTTCCTCTACTACCGCGACAGTCCGGTGCAGACCTACTACCTGCATTTCAAGGGCGTGTGCCAGTTCGACGACACTTTCTTCGACCCGAACTACAATGCCGCCGGCGTGGTAATCAATTCCTTCTTCGCCTGCGATGACGAGGATGAAGTGCCCACCATCGTCATGGACGGCGACGGGAACCTGCTGCTGCGCGGCGGCAGCAACCAGATCTACAGCGACGGCAACGTCGAGCTGGCCGCCGGCCTCGCCACCGAGGTGAACGGCTCCTACTTCAACGACGGCATCCGCTGCCGTGATCTCATCATCGACGACGGCGTACGGGTGAGCCTCCGGGTCAACGGCACCGGCGTCCACACCGAGGGCGATCTGATCCTGAAGGACGATTCCTACCTCAGCGTGGCCTCCAGCGCGCCCCACGTGTCCGTGGGCCCCACCACCAAGAACCTGCTGTTCATCGTGGGCGACATGCGGGCCAGCCACGCCGAGCTCAAGCTCAAGGGCTGGGCCGACCCGGCCGAATTCCTGCCCTACGACTCCATGGTCGCCACCATGTCCGCCATCGACCTGGCAGGCGAAGGCAGCGTCATCGCCGAGGGCACGGACATAGATATCGAGCTCACCTCCCTCCACGCGGAGGAGACCTTTGCCATGAATTTCTACGGCGTCACGGGCGAAGGCGCTAACAACGGCCTGATCCTGGCCCGCGGCTCCTCGCTGAACGTCAAGATCGACGCGCCGGAGGTGGTGAACGCCGGCGGTCTGGGCATCCCCGGCTTCTTCGACGTGGAAGACGGCTCCCACGTCAACGTGGAGGTGAAGGCCCAGGGCGAGATCATCGGCGCGGCGGCCGACTGGAAGCTGGCCGTCAGCGATTCCTCCCTCAAGATCAAAGCCGAATCCGTGGACGGCGGCCTGGTGTTGGGCGCGGTCTGCGGCGAAGCCTCCTTCAGCCTGAACAAGGCGGGCAACGTGGTGAGCGTCGCCGCCCCGGGCGGCGTGGCCTTCGGCGCCGGCACTGAGACCACCGACGACCCGGTGAGCTACACGGAAGGCTACCTTTCGAAGCTGATCGGCCTGGCGGGCAAGACCATGTGCCTGAAGCCGGAGAGCTACGAGATCAACCTCTGCGGCGTCCCCGCCTACGGCAGTACGGTCATCGCCGAGACCTTCTCCGGCGCGGACAAGAGCAAGCCCGCCACGGAGGTGCTGCTCTCCGCCACCCTGCTGAACCCCTTTGAGGACGTGGCGGAAGAGGACTGGTTCTTCGAGCCCGTGCTGTGGGCCGTAGGCAGCGGCGTCACCACCGGCACGGACGCCACCCATTTCACCCCCTACGCCCTGTGCAGCCGCGCCCAGCTGGTGACCCTGCTGTGGCGGGCGGCGGGCAGCCCCGCGCCCAAGGCCGACTGCACCATGTTCTTCGATATCGACCCGGAAGCCTACTACATGGACGCTTTAAGCTGGGCCTACTATGAAGACATCGTGCAGGGTCTGGAGCCTCACACCTTCGGTCCCGACGCCTCCCTCACCCGGGAGCAGCTGGCGGCCTTCCTCTACCGCTACGCCCAGACCAAGGGCGAATATTACGACCCTGACTTCAAGCTGGACTTCACCGATGCCGCCAGCGTCAGCCCCTGGGCCGAGGAGCCCATGAGCTGGTGCGTGCAGCAGGGCATAATCACCGGCGTGGGCAACGGCCGCCTCGACCCCCAGGGTACCGCCAGCCGGGCCCAGGTGGCGACCATGCTTTATCGCTTCATGGAGCAGTAAAGATTAGTCTTATAACATACAAAGGAGAAACACGACATGAAAAAGATTTTATTGCCTCTGGCAGCCCTCATGCTGCTCTTTGCCCTCGCCGCCTGCGGCGGCACCGAACCCGCCGAGCCCGCTGAGCCCGGGGAGCTGGCCACCCTGGCCGACGCCCTGTCCGTGGAATCCGATCTGAGCCAGCTGTCCATGGGCCCGGAGCACTTCGTTTACGTGTTCGATTATAACGGCACGCCCACCCGGGTGGTGGCCAACATGACGGAGGAGCTGTACGAAGCCGCCAGCGACGTCTTCATGAACGACGACTCAGACGAAAAGCTGCTGGAGATCGTGGGCCAGCTTCCCCTGGAGAGCGTGGAAGACCTGACCCTGAACATCCCCGACCAGGCCGAGCTGGATAAGCTGATCGGCAAGACCGGTCAGGAGCTGCTGGACGAGGGCTATGAGATCTGGGGCTATTATTCCGACGGCGAGGAGCTTTACTTCAATCTGGAAAAGGGCGACTACGCCTATTTGGCCACCTTCAACGAGGATACCCCGATCAAAGAGACCTCCAGCTACCAGGACAACATGAGCTTCCGCACGCTGAAGAGCCTGGTCTACGAAGGCATCGGCTCCGGCGCCACCGACATCTTCAATCAGTAATAAACGGGCTCCCAGCAGCCGCAGGAAATAAGAGATACGAACCCAGCCGGTCCCGCGGGCCGGCTGGGTTTGATTAACAAAACTGATGCTTTGATAGGCAATTATTGGAAAAATGCATTAAATAGAGAATTATTTGCGCAGGTAAAAACCTGGGCGGAGAGAATGATTAAATA
>CAMZIS010000138.1 GCA_947307285.1 uncultured Peptococcaceae bacterium
TGCCACCTTCCCGACGCTGTTGATCTACATCTTCCTGAGCAGGAAGATCCAGGAGAGCTTCGTCGCCGGCGCTATCAAGGGCTGATGCTGCCGGATACTGCTGCGCAAAAGAGAGTCTGCCCTATGAGCGTTTTCATCGCCTCATGGGCCAGAAGTGAAAGAAAGGGCGTGTTCGCTTGTACTATATCGGCATCGACCTCGGCACATCAGCCGTAAAGCTGCTGCTGGTCGACGAGAGCGGCAGTATACTCAGCTCTGTTTCCCGGGAATACCAGCTGTCCTTCCCGCAGCCCGGCTGGTCGGAACAAAACCCTGCCGACTGGTGGGAGGGCTGCCTGGACGGACTCAAAGAGCTGCTGAACGACGTAGATACGGCGCAGCTTGCCGGTATCGGCGTGGGCGGACAGATGCACGGCCTGGTGGCTCTGGACGAAAACGACGCGGTCATCCGCCCCGCCATCCTGTGGAACGACGGACGCACGGCGGAGGAGACCGACTGGCTCAACACCGTCGTGGGGAAAGAGAAGCTTTCCCGGCTGACCGCCAATATAGCATTCGCCGGATTCACAGCCCCGAAGCTGCTGTGGATGAAAAGGCACGAGCCGGATGAATTTAGCCGCATCGCCAGGATCATGCTGCCCAAGGACTATATCAACTACCGGCTGACCGGCGTTCACAGCTGCGATTACTCCGACGCCAGCGGCATGCTGCTGCTGGACGTGGAGCATAAATGCTGGTCAGACGAAATGCTCGATATCTGCGGCGTATCAAAAGAGCAGATGCCGCGGCTCTTTGAAAGCTTTGAGGTCATCGGCACCGTAAAGCCGGAGCTTGCCGCCTCCCTGGGCATTCCGGCATCAGTAAAAGTCGTGGCCGGGGCAGGGGATAACGCCGCAGCCGCCGTGGGCACCGGAACTGTGGGCGACGGGGCCTGCAACATCAGCCTCGGCACCTCCGGCACTATCTTCATCTCCTCGGGCCGTTTCGGAGTAGACCCAAACAACGCCCTGCACGCTTTTGACCACGCGGACGGCGCTTATCACCTTATGGGCTGTATGCTTTCCGCCGCCAGCTGCTACAAATGGTTCTGCGAAGACATACTGAAGACTGCGGATCTCGCGGCGGAGCAGGCTGATATAACCGCAGACAAGCTGGGCCGCAACCATGTCTACTTCCTGCCCTACCTGATGGGAGAGCGCAGCCCGATCAACGATACTGACGCTCGCGGTATGTTCATCGGCATGAGCATGGACACCTCCCGTGCGGATATGGTCCAGGCTGTGCTGGAGGGCGTAGCTTTTGCCATCCGCGACAGCTTCGAGGTGGCGAAGAGCCTCGGCGTCAAAATCGAACGCTCCCGCATCTGCGGCGGCGGCGCCAGAAGCGAGCTGTGGCGGCGTATCATGGCCAACGTCCTCGATCTGCCGCTGGATATACCTCAGACCGAGGAAGGCCCCGGTTACGGAGCGGCCATGCTGGCCATGGTCGGCTGCGGCGCATACGGCAGCGTGCAGGAAGCCGCGTCCGCGCTGGTGCGCACTACGGAAACCGTTTTGCCGGAGCGATCTCTGGCAGAGCGTTATGAAACAGCCTATCGTAAATACCGTAGAATATACCCCACCGTCAAAAACCTGTATAAGGAACTGCAATAACGGAGGATACAATCATGAGTGAAATCTTTGCCAACATCCCCACTATCCCCTATGAGGGGCCGAAAAGTACGAACCCGCTGGCCTTCAAGTTTTACGACGCGGACCGCATCGTCTTGGGCAAACCCATGCGTGAGCATCTGCCCGTAGCCATGGCCTGGTGGCATAACCTCTGCGCCTGCGGCACGGACATTTTCGGCCGTGAAACTGCCGACAAGTCTTTCGGCGCGGAAAAGGGCACCATGGAGCATGCGAAGGCCAAGGTGGACGCCGGCTTTGAATTCATGCAGAAGCTGGGACTGCGTTACTTCTGCTTCCACGACGTTGATCTTGTCCCCGAAGCCGACGACATCAAGGAGACCAATCGCCGCCTGGATGAGATCAGCGACTACATCCTGGAAAAAATGAAGGGTACGGACATCCGCTGCCTGTGGGGCACTGCTAATCTGACCGGTAACCCCCGTTACATGAACGGCGCAGCCAGCTCCAACTCCGCCGACGTTTTCTGCTTTGCTGCGGCTCAGGTTAAGAAAGCCCTGGACCTTACTGTTAAGCTGGGCGGACGGGGCTACGTGTTCTGGGGCGGCCGCGAAGGCTATGAAACGCTGCTCAACACCGACGTCAAGTTCGAGCAGGAGAATATCGCCGCCCTGATGCATATGGCTGTCGATTACGGCAGGAGCATCGGCTTCACCGGCGATTTCTACATCGAGCCCAAGCCGAAGGAACCCATGAAGCATCAGTACGATTTTGACGCTGCCACCGCCATCGGCTTCCTGCGTCAGTACGGACTGGATAAGGATTTCAAGCTGAACATCGAAGCGAACCACGCCACTTTGGCCGGCCATACCTTCCAGCACGATCTGCGCATCGCCGCCATCAACGGCATGCTGGGCAGCATCGACGCCAACCAGGGCGATCTTTTCCTGGGCTGGGATACCGACGAGTTTTCCTATGACGTCTACGAAACCACCATGTGCATGCTGGAGGTC
Organism: uncultured Peptococcaceae bacterium; assembly: GCA_947307285.1. Lineage (GTDB taxonomy): Bacteria > Bacillota > Dehalobacteriia > UBA4068 > UBA4068 > CALXSV01. Next base: position 2,642 of record CAMZIS010000138.1, read on the forward strand.
ATCAAGGCTGGCGGACTTACCGGCGGCTTCAACTTCGACGCCAAGACCCGCCGTCCCAGCTACACTCCGGAGGACATGTTCCACGCCTATATCCTGGGTATGGACGCTTTCGCGCTGGGCCTTTTGAAGGCGGCGGCTATCATCGAAGACGGCAGGATCGACCGTTTTGTAGCAGAGCGTTACGCCAGTTATAAAACCGGCGTCGGCGCCAGGATCAGAAGCGGCGAGACGACACTCGAGGAATTGGCTGCTTACGCCGATAAGCTCGGCAAGCCGGACCTTCCCGGCAGCGGCCGCCAGGAATACCTGGAGAGCATCGTCAACTGCCTGCTGTTCAGCTGAGAACAGGATTATTTAACGATCTTCCGTAAAAAGCGCTCCTTATAATGGAGCGCTTTTTCATGCCATTCGTTCAAAGCAGGAAGAATAATGCAAATAGGCGTATATTATACTGAAAGCAGTCTCTTATGGCAGAACTAATCAGGAGGCCGATATGAGTTTGAAGAAAATGTGGCTCAACATCAACGGCGCAAAGCGGATGATCGTTTGCGAACCGGGCGACAGTCTGGCCGACGTGCTGCGCCGGATCGGGCTTACCGGTACGAAGGTCGGCTGCAATGCAGGCCAGTGCGGGGCCTGCACTGTTTTGCTGGATGGGGAGCCGGTGCGCAGCTGCATCAAAAAAATGGACAAGATAGCGGATTTTTCCGAGATCGTGACTATCGAAGGCATCGGTACTCCCACAAACCTGCACCCGCTGCAGAAAGCCTGGATCGCTTTGGGCGGCGTGCAGTGCGGTTTCTGCTCCCCCGGCTTCATCGTTTCGGCCAAAGCGCTGCTGGACAGGAACCCTTCTCCCACCCGTGAAGATGTGCGTGATTGGTTCCAGCAGCATCACAATCTCTGCCGCTGCACAGGATATAAGCCGCTGGTGGACGCGGTTATGGCGGCAGCGGAGATCATGCGGGGCGAGCGC
>CAMZIS010000139.1 GCA_947307285.1 uncultured Peptococcaceae bacterium
GCTGTTGAACATCGTTGAAAAGCCAAAATAGTGGTGAAAATATGTGGTATTTCGGCATTAAAAAAAGAATCACCGCCGATCCTTAAAACCTGAGAAGTCTTAAGTATCAACGGTTTTCCTTTGGTTGCGGAGGCAGGATTTGAACCTGCGACCTCCGGGTTATGAGCCCGACGAGCTGCCAGCTGCTCTACTCCGCGTCATGGTGGGGAGAGGTGGATTCGAACCACCGAAGGCGGTGCCAACAGATTTACAGTCTGCTCCCTTTGGCCACTCGGGAATCTCCCCATAAAGCCGCATCCGGCCTGGTATCGGGTGGAGCCGACGATGGGACTCGAACCCGCAACCTGCTGATTACAAATCAGCTGCTCTACCAATTGAGCTACATCGGCACGGCCTGCGACGATTATTATATCATTTCCCCCGGGCCGATGTCAAGAAGTTTTCCGCCCCATTTTCCGCCCCTTTTTGGGCGGTTATCCTCCGGGGCGGGAACTCTTGCTATTTGGCGCGCCGGGCCATATAATATAGGATGAACAGATATGACCCGACCCTGGCAGGAGGAGCCTATGAATTACGTGAAATGCGCCCGCTGCATCGACTGCGGGAAAGAGATAGCCGCCGCCCCGGACGTCACCGTCTGCCCCGAATGCGGCGGTCTGCTGGATATCATCTACGACTACGACGCCCTGAAGCAGGACGTGAGCAAAGACACCTTCGCCCGCCGCGGCGAACCGACCATCTGGCGCTATGCCGAGCTGCTGCCGGTCTATCCCCAGGTGGCGGCCAAGATGATCGACGAGGGCCTGCTGGTGGGCAATTCCCCCCTCTATCAGGCGGACGCCCTGGCCAAGGAGGTGGGCGTGGCCCAGCTCTTCGTCAAGGACGACGGCCAGAACCCCACCGCCAGCATGAAGGACCGGGCCTCCGCCATGGCCGTGGCCAAGGCTTTGGAGGCCAACCGCAAAGTCATCGCCTGCTCCTCCACGGGCAACGCGGCCAGCTCCCTGGCGGGCAACGCGGCGAGAGCCGGACTCCAGACCTACATCTTCGTGCCGGAGCGGGCGCCCAAGGGCAAGATCGCCCAGCTGCTCATCTTCGGCGCCCACGTGTTCTGTGTCAAGGGCGACTACGCCGCCACCTTCCGCCTTTCCGCCCGGGCCATCGAAAAGTTCGGCTGGTACAACCGCAACGCCGCCATCAACCCCTATCTGCTGGAGGGCAAGAAAACGGTGGCCTTCGAGATCGCGGAACAGCTGGGCTGGCAGGTGCCGGATTTCGTGGCCATGTCCGTCGGCGACGGCTGCTCCATCGCCGGTCTGTGGAAGGGCTTTTTCGACCTCTACAAGGTGGGCCTCATCAAGAACCTGCCCCGCCTCATCTCCGTGCAGGCCCGGGGCTGCTGCCCCATCAACACCGCCTACGCCACGGGCAAGCCTCTGGAACCCATGGAGGAGAACACCGTGGCCGACAGCATCGCCGTGGGCGTGCCCCGCAATCCCAAAAAGGCCCTGGCCGCCATCAAGGCCAGCGAGGGCATCGCCGTCAACGTCAGCGACGAGGAGATCTTCGCCGCCATGCGCCTGCTGGGGCGGACCACCGGCGTCTTCGGCGAGCCCGCCGGCGTGGCGGCTCTGGCCGGCGTCATCCGGGCGCGGCAGATGAACCTGATCCCCAAGAACTGCTCCGTGGCCTACGTGGTCACCGGCAACGGCCTCAAAGACGTGGCCAACGGCATCAAGGCCGCCGGCGAACCCAAGATGGTGGACCCGGATATCGATCTGGAGCAGCTGCTATGACCTATGACCTGATCTTCCGCAACACCGCCTACGGCGACGTGGCCGTCAGCGGCGAAAAGATCGCCGCCGTGGGCGAAGTGAACGAAAACGCCGCCCTGGAAATAGACGCGGCGGGCAAGTGGCTGCTGCCCGGCGGCGTCGACGTCCATACTCATCTGGGCCTCACGGTGGGGGAGAACTCCACCTGCGACGGCTGGGAAAAGGGCTCCGCCGCCTCACTGGCCGGCGGCACCACCACGGTGATCGAGCACATCAGCTTCGACCCGGCGGGCTCCTGCCGCGCCGCTTTGCGCCAGGCCTTCGTGAACGCCTCCGGCCGCAGCTGCTGCGATTACGGCCTGCACGCCGTGGCGCAGCGGGTGGACGAGGAGCTGCTGCGCACCCTGCCTGCCGCGGTCAGGGAGGGCATTCCCAGCTGGAAGGCCTATACCACCTATTCCGACCCCATCTTCGGCGAGGCTCTGGAGGAGCTGTTCCGGGCCGCCAAAGAGGCGGGAGCCGTGGTCTGCGTCCACTGCGAGGACGACGAGCTGCTGCGGGCCGCCCGTTTCAAGCTGGAAGTACAGGGCCGGCTTTCCCCGGAATATCACGCCGCGGCCCGGCCCGCCTATTGCGAGGCCCGCTCCGTCCGGGAGGTACTGGCCGCCGCCCATCGGGCGGGGGACGCGGCGGTCCACGTGGTGCATCTGTCCACCGCCGCCGGTCTGCACGAGATCCGGCACGCCAGAGAAGGGGGCCAGACCAACATCACCGTGGAGACCTGCCCCCAGTATCTGCTGCTGGACGAAAGCCTGTACCGCCGGGGCACGGACCAGGCCCTGCGCGCCTCCATGAGCCCGCCCCTGCGCACGCCCGACGACGCTTTCGCCCTCTGGCAGGGCCTGGCCCGCGGCGATATCGACATGATAGCCACCGACCACTGCGCCTTTTCTTTGAGTCAGAAAGAGCAGGGCTGGAACGATTTCAGATTCACGCCCAACGGCGCCCCCGGAGTGGAGGAGCGGCTCACACTCATCCTCTCGGAAGGGGTGAACCGGGGCCGCATCACGCTGCAGCAGGCCGTAGACCTGCTCTCCGCCAATCCCGCCCGCCGCTTCGGGTTGACGCACAAGGGACGTATAGAACCGGGCTGCGACGCCGATCTGGTCCTGTTCGACCCGGCGGCCCTTTCCCGCTTCCCCTCGCCGCCGCTGCACGGCGGGGCCGCGTACAGCCTCTATTCCCTCCTGCCCCTGCAGGGCCGGGTGGAAAAGGTGTGGCTGCGGGGCCGCGCGGTTTTCGACAAAGGAGAAGTGCTGGCCCATCCCGGCCAGGGCAAATACGTGGAAAGATATCTCAGGAGCGATCCATGAAAAAAGCTTTGTTCACCCTGTTACTGTTGGCGCTGGCGCTGCTTTCCGCCTGCGGCGAGCCTGAGGCGGAGACGGACCCCACCGTCATCGACCATCAGCAGTTCCTGTCCGAGACCATCTACATCGGCTCGGTGCTGCCCCTGACCGGCGCCGACAGCGAGCGCGCCGCCCTGTTGCAGGCGGCCCAGCAGACGGCGGCCGACGTCATCAACGGCGCCCACGAGGAGATAGACTGGGATATGGCGAAAAACCCCGGTATCGCCGGTTACGGCGGAGCCTGGGTGGAGCTGGTCTGCGCCGACTGCGGCGTGGAAGATCCCCAGCCGACTGCCCAACCCACCTCGCAGGTTGCGGCCAACACTCAGGCTGCGGCCAACACCCAACCCGCTGAAAACGTTACTCCGGCCGAGTTGCAGCAGCTGGCGGAGAAAGCCGCCGCCGCAGCTACGCAGGACCTGATCGACCAGGG
>CAMZIS010000140.1 GCA_947307285.1 uncultured Peptococcaceae bacterium
ACAGTACGTTCTCAGCGTTAAGGACGACGGCGCACTGGATGAAGAAACTTTCCGGGGCATCGCCGACGAATTGTTTTCACTTACTGTTGTAGCGGACAGTAAGGGTTTTGGGCTTGACGCTTTCATCGGCAACTGGTATGAACAGATAGCCGGAAGAGGCTTGATGACGGTCACCGCGGACGGAGATAAAGCCGTGTTCAGCGTGGAATGGGCCAACTCCGCCTCAGAAGTGTACAGATGGGAGTTTGCAGGCTATGTCAATGAGGAGGGCGTGATAGAATACACAGACGGCAGGAAATACTCCGCTGTATTCGATCAAACCGGTAATGAAACGGTCAGCGAACTGTCCGCAACAAATTCAGGCTCCGTACGCATTGATGAGAACGGCGATCTGCTGTGGATAGACGACGAGAGCGCCTATACGGAAGGCTCCGTATTCGTTAAATACTGATTTTTACCTATTGACAGGAAAAGCAAAGACCCTGCCTTTAAGCAGGGTCTTTGTTTATACATAAAATGGTGCGGTAGATGGGACTTGAACCCATACGCCTTTCGACATACGCCCCTCAAACGTGCCTGTCTGCCTATTCCAGCACTACCGCACGTCAAGCAAAAGACATTATAGCAAATCCTGTAGCCTTTTGCAAGACCTTTTCCGGTCAATTAAGCATATTGCCCGCGGTGGAGCCAAGTATATTGCCATCCTTGGGCGCATAGGGCGTTTCGTAGACGTTCCTGGGGAAACGCAATGAGACCAGCAATCCCCAAGGACCTTCACAGCCTTCTTCCCAGTTGGTCAGCATGATCTTATTGAAGGTCTCCAGATAGCGGATATGGTCAGCGATGAACGGCACTTCGGATTCAGGCACGTCGCCCACCCGCGTTTCGTTGAGATAAACACCGTATGCGGTGGCCTGCCCATATTCATCCTTGGCCAGCGGACGCAGGGAGCCCAGGATATCGCCTTCGAATTCTTCAACGCGCTGGGCGAACCGCCTCAGCGCCGCCTGCCGGTCTCCCTCCTCGTCCACTACGTCCGTGTTTTCTACCTGAAAGCGTGCGTACTCATAATTCGGATCATAGTACGGGTGCTCTTCGATCCATTTAGCGCGTCTTTTCTTAAACTGTTTATAATGATAAATCCCCCAAACGATGAGCAGCAGACCGCAAGCCAGGCAAATAAGCGCCCTCTTGTCGTGAGGAAGCTGAAAGGCTACGATCAAAAAAGAAGCAGCCAGATAAAACCGCCAATAGCGCATAAATACCTCCAACAAAAGCCTCGTGCTGATAAACACACGGATTAATTCATTCTACAGCAGAAGAAAATTCCCTCTATTTCCATCGTACCCACAAACAGTGAGCTAATCTGCCAGATGCAGCTCGCATAGTATTTGACGTATAGCCGCGGCCAGCTGCTCCGGCGTACCGTCGTTTACCAGCACCCGCTGACTGCGGCGGGCTATCTCCTCCGTAGGCAGCTGCTTGGCCAGCCGGTTCTCCGCCGTTTGCCGGTCGCAGCCGTCCCTGGTCATGATGCGCTTCAGCAATACGTCCCTGGGGGCGACCACCGCCCATATCTCGTCCGCCATCGCCTCCAGCGGAGTACCGAAAAAAAGGGCCGCTTCCACCACGATCAGCCGATACCCCTGCCGCTCGTAGTCTTCGATACGGCGGCTTATCTCATCCACGATGGCGGGATGGGTGATCCCTTCCAACTGGCGCAGGCGTTCGCCGCTGTCGTCGGCAAACACGAATGCGCCCAGACGGCGGCGGTCCAGCAAACCGGCGTCGTCCAAAAAGCCTTCGCCGAACAACTCAAGCACCTTATCATAGGCCGCGCCCTGGGGCAACAGCACTTCATGGCCGACATTGTCCGCTTTGATAACAGCGGCTCCCATCTGCTCAAGCAGGGACGACGCCAGGCTTTTGCCGCTGCCCATATTGCCGGTCAAACCGATTATCATGCTCATCACCTATTTTTGGCAGCAGGGGCAAAAGCAGGTACCCCGGCCGCCGATCCTGGTCTTTTCCATAACTGCGCCGCAAGCCTTGCAAGGCTGCCCGTAACGACCGTAGGCCTTGAGAAAAGCTACGTTTTCTCCTTCACGGCCAGTGCCGTCCAGAAAATCACTGAATGTGGTACCGCGGTTGGCGATGGCCGCTTCCAGTATGGGCGGGATGGCTTCGGCGATACGCCGCCACTCTGCTTCCGTAAGGCTGCGGCAGAGGCGGTCAGGCCGCACCCGGGCGGCGAACAGGGTCTCGTCCGCGTATATGTTGCCCAGACCGGCGATGACGCATTGATCGAGGATGCCGTTTTTTACCGGACATGCGCGGCGGCCCAGCCGGGAAATAAGATACTCCGCATCGAACCCCGGGCTCAAAGGCTCTATGCCCAAATGCTGCATGCCTGTGACCGTGTCTTCTTCGTTCTTTTCCAGCAGCCAGAAGCCGCCGAAGCGGCGCACGTCGGCATAGCGCAGCTGTCCCCCGCCGGAGAGCTCCATGATAACATGGGTATGAGGCAGAAGTTCCTGTTTCGGGTCGGCATAGAGCAGACGTCCCGTCATGCGCAGATGAGCGGACAGCAGCTGACCGTCGTCCAAGGTAATGCAAATATACTTACCGCGACGGTTCAGCTCCGCTATGGTCCTTCCCTGCAGGCGGTGGACAAAAGCCGCCGCGTCAGGATAATGGATAACGTCTTCGTGTCTGATCTCTATCCGCATGATCTTGCGTCCCATAAGATTAGGGCGCAGGGTGCGTACGACGGTCTCGACTTCCGGCAGTTCCGGCATCAGATCTCCTCCATCGCGTACCAGTCGTGGCCAGCCTTCACGTCCACGGTCAAAGGCACGCTCAGCTCAACTGCATGTTCCATATGCTGCCGCACCAGCTCCTTCATGATCTCCAGCTCTGCTTCCGGCACATTGAAGATCAGTTCGTCGTGGACCTGGAGCAGCATCTTTGACGCCAGTCCCCGCTGGCGCATATCCCGATCGACGGCTATCATGGCCAGCTTGATTATATCGGCGGCGCTGCCCTGTATGGGCGCGTTCATGGCCACCCGCTGCGCGAAGCTGCGCAGGTTGAAATTGCGGCTCAGCAGGTCCGGCAGATAACGACGACGGCCGAACAGGGTCTCCACATAGCCTTTTTCCTTGGCCTCCAGGATGACTCTGGCCTGATAAGCGGCCACCTCCGGATAGCGGGCCAGATAGCGGTCGATATACTGCTGGGCTTCGTTGCGGCTGACTCCCAGATCGCGGGACAGGCCGTAGCTGCTGATGCCGTAGACGATGCCGAAATTGACTGCCTTGGCCGCCCGGCGCAGATCGGGCGTGACCTGATCTATGGGCACGCCGAACACTTCGGAGGCGGTGCGGGCGTGGATGTCTTCTTCATCAACGTAGGCCTGCCGCAGCTTGGCGTCGCCGGAAATATGGGCCAGCACCCGCAGCTCGATCTGGCTGTAGTCCGCGGCCAGCAGGTATTCGCCGGGCGCATCCGGCATGAACACGCGGCGGATGCGGCGGCCTTCCTCCTGGCGAATGGGGATGTTCTGCAGATTGGGCTCTACCGAGGAC